>JAYVOY010000410.1:0-4696 GCA_043757645.1 Verrucomicrobiota bacterium | reverse complement strand
TCCAAACCTGCGTCGTGGGCGTCTCGAACATGTAGCTGATATGCTGGCCGTAGGGCAGGTGCGGCATGTAGTTGCGGAGGTACACGAAGCGCTCGTCGCGCACGCTGCGGACCAGGTCGTAGCGCTCGTCCATGCGCCCGCGGAAGCCGTAAACAAAGGGCTGCGGCGCGGTGGCGAATTCGCCGAGGAAGGCGTGGCCCTGAAAGGTCGCGGCGGGTTTCACACCGATCAAACTCAGCAGCGTGGGCGCGAGATCGACGAAGCTGACGAGGCGGTCGCTGGCTCCGCCAGTGGCGTAGTCGGCGGTGCGGAGGTGTTGGAATTTCTCGGGGACGTGGACGAGCAGCGGGACTTGCAGGCCGGAATTGTAGGGCCAGCGTTTGCTACGCGGCATCCCGGAGCCGTGGTCGCCGTAGAAGAAAACAATCGTGTCGTCGGTGAGTCCGGCGGCATCGAGTTCCGCGAGTGCCCTGGCGAACATGGCGTCCATCGTGGTGATGTTGTCGTAGTATTGCGCCCAATCGTGGCGGACCTCGGGGGTGTCGGGATGATACGCGGGGAGGCGCACCTTGGCGGGGTCGTGGGTGAGCTTGTGATTCTTCGCGCGAATCTGGCTTTCGTGGGTGATGAGAAAATTGAAGACGGCGAAGAACGGCTGGCCGGCCTTGCGATTTTTCCAGTGCGCCTTGTTCGAGGATTCGTCCCAAATCTTGCCGATCTTTTCGAGGTTGTAATCCTCCTTGCTGTTGTTCGTGCAGTAGTAACCGGCGTCGCGGAGATGCTGCGGATACAGGCGGAGCGCGGCGGGCAGACGCACTTGACTCCTCATGTGCTCGGCACCGGTCGAGGGCGGGTAAACGCCGGTGATGATCGTGGTGCGGGCGGGCGCGCAGGCGGGGGCGTTGGACCACGCGTGCCGGTAGCGCACGCTGCGTTTGGCGAAGCGGTCGAGCGCGGGCGTGTCGGCGTAGGTGTCGCCGTAACAGCCGAGGTGCGGGCCGATGTCCTCGGTGGTGAGCCAGAGAATGTTCGGGCGCGGTTTGGGGTCGGCGGCGGGGGCGGGGGCGGCGGTCGTGGCGAGGAGCGCGAGCAGGAGGAGAAATGGTTTCATGGGTGCGGCGGTTGCGTGGGCGCGACGATTTCAATGGGCGGGGAAACATGCAATCGGAATGAACGGGGCGCGCGTGTTTGCAGACGGAAGCGGGTGGGTGGAGGCAATTTGTTTTTCAACGCAGAGGCGCGGAGGGCGCAGAGAGACGCGGAGATTTTGTTTGTGCGCTGCGTTGCCGCTTGGTTCCGCCGCTGGTCTTTCTCCGCGAATCTCCGCGCTCTCCGCGCCTCTGCGTTAAACCGTAACGATGCAGTCGGACCGCCGCCGTCTCGGCGGCTGACACCGTCCAAAGGAGGCGGAGGCGGGCATTTTCCGCAGTTCAAAATGGTCACTGAACAGTGAACCAAAAGCGGCTGTGTGAATTGCCTCGCGGACCGCCCACGCCTTGAGCCGCCGGGACGGCGGCGGTCCGTCAACTGCATGGAGCAGTGCTTCGCCTCTCCGCCGGGTGTGGGAAACCGCTGAAGCGGTTGCGACGTTTTCCGTGGACGCGTTCACCCGGTTGAAACCGGGTGCTAATGAGAGGGGACACCCACTCTAAAATCAGCCGCCTGCGGTTCGGATGCGCGCGTTTTCGCCCCGCGCCTTTGACTTCCGCGCGGCGTTTCCCTAGCGTCCCGCCGCCATGAAAATCATCCGTCACACCGAGGCCGATTTCGCCGCGCGCCTGCGCGAGGCCGCCGCGGCGACCTCGCTCTTCGATCCCGCCATCGAGCAGCGGACGCGCGACATCATCGCCGCGGTGCGCGAGCGCGGGACGGCGGCGGTGCTCGAACTCACCGAGCGTTTCGATGGCGCGAAATTGTCCCCGGAACAACTCGCGGTGACGCAGGCCGAACTGCTCGCGGCGTCGTTGAAGGCCGACGTACCGTTGCGCGCGGCGGTGACGGCGGCGGCGAAAAACATCGCGGCGTTTGCGAAGCGCTCGCGGCGGCGCAATTGGTCGGCGCGCAATTCCCACGGCGCGACGGTCGGCGAGAAGTTCGATCCGTTTCAACGCGTCGGCGTTTACATTCCGGGCGGCACCGCACCGCTGGTTTCGACGGCGCTAATGACCCTCACGCTGGCGCGCGTGGCGGGCTGTCCCGAGATCGTCGTCTGCACGCCGTGCGGGCGCGATGGCACGGTGAATCCGGCGCTGCTCTTCGCCGCGCGCACGGCGGGCGCGACGGAGATTCACAAGATTGGCGGCGCGCAGGCGATCGCCGCACTGGCGCATGGCACCTCGACGATTGCGCCAGTGCAGAAAATATTCGGTCCGGGCAACGCCTACGTGGTGACGGCCAAGCGCCTGTTGTTCGGCCACGTCGCGGTGGATTTGCTGCCGGGGCCGAGCGAGGTGCTCGTGCTCGCGGATGATTCGGCGAATCCGAAATTCATCGCCGCCGATTTACTCGCGCAGGCGGAGCACGGCTCGGGGCACGAACGCGTCTGGCTCGTGACGACCTCGGCGAAGATTCTGCGGGCGGTGGAACAGGAGATCCCCCGGCAACTGGCGGCCTTGTCGCGGCGCGAATTCATCACCAGGGCGCTCGCGAACAACGGCTGGCTCATCCACGTGAAAACACTGGCCGACGGCCTCGCGCTGGTGAACCGCCTCGCGCCCGAGCACTGCGAGGTGATGGTCCGCGCGCCCCAAGCGGCGGCGGAAAAGATTTTCACGGCGGGCGCGATCTTCCTCGGCAACTGGTCGCCCACGGTGCTCGGCGATTACGTCGCCGGCCCGAGCCACACGCTGCCCACGGGCGGCGCGGGCCGGTCGTTCGCTGGACTCACGGTGGACCAATTTCAACGCCGCACGAGCGTGGTTGAGTATGACCGCGCCGCCTTGAAGCAGGCTCTTTCGGGTGTGAAGAAATTCGCTGAACTCGAGGGCCTCGACGCGCACGGGAAGTCGGCGGAAATCCGCTCGAAGTAAGAGTTAGCCGCGCGTTACGCTCGCGCGATGATTTACGTTCACAGAATCGCGACGGCGTTGGCCGCGCTGGCGGTGATGGGTGGCGCGGCGGGTTGTCGGACACCGGAAGCGGGCCGCGAGTTGACGCGTTACGAATACACGCAGCCGCAGATGGGGGTGCCGCTGCGCATCGTGCTGTATGCCGAATCCCAGATGAAGGCGGACGCGGCGGCGGCGGCGGCGGTGGCGCGCGTGAGTGAGTTGAACGCGGCGCTGAGTGATTACGAGGATGCGAGTGAAATCACGCGGCTGTCGCAGTCGGCGGGGAGCGGGCGGGCGGTGCCGGTGGGCGCGGATTTGTGGGCGGTGCTGGCGGCGGCGCAGAAGCTCGCCGCGCGCACGGACGGGGCGTTCGATGTGACGGTGCGGCCGTTGGTGCAGGTGTGGCGGCGGGCGCGGCGGCAGCGGGAAATGCCGGGTTTGGAAAAGCTGGCGGCGGCGCGCGAGGTGACGGGTTTTCGGAATTTGGAATTGGATTCTCGCAGGCGCACGGCGCGCTTGTTGGTGGCGGGAATGCAGTTGGATGTGGGGGGCATTGCCAAGGGTTACGCGGTGGATGAGGCGCTCAAGGTTCTGCGGAGCGCCGGGATCACGCGCGCGCTGGTGGCGTTGTCGGGTGACATGGTGGCGGGCGACGCGCCGCCGGGCAAAGCGGGTTGGCGCATCGAGGTGTCCTCGCTGGATGTGCCGGACGCGCCCGCGGCGGAGTTCGTGCTGCTGGCGAACGGCGCGTTGTCCACGTCGGGGGATTTGTTTCAGCGAATGGAGGCGGGCGGCAAACGCTACTCGCACATCATTGATCCGCGGACGGGGCGGCCGATCACGGATCACAGTTTGGTGACGGTGCGCGCGCGCGACTGCACGACAGCGGACAGTCTGGCGACGGCGGTGAGCGTGCTCGGGCCGGAGGCGGGGTTGCGCTTGATTCACGGCACGCCGGGGGCCGAGGCGCGCGTGCAGAGTCAACCGGGGGAGAAGTTGCAGCGCGCGGAATCGCCGGGCTTCCGGCGTTTCGTGGAGAAATAGCGGGGCAGGGCGGGGAGGGGTGATGAAATGGGACTGGCCGCAAGCGGAGGCAAAGAAAGCAGCGGCGGGCGGAGTGGTTTTCGCGCGGGCTTGCCGTCGGTTTGTAAGCGCGCATAGTTCGGCGCGAACGGCGCGATGTGGAGGGGGTTCGAGTGGGCACCAATCGCGGGCTGGTTTCCGGCTTTTGATTTTCCCGCGCGCGTTTGGTTTTGGGTTCGTTGGGCGATTGGCGCAGTGGTTAGCGCATCTGCTTTACACGCAGTAGGTCGGGGGTTCGAATCCCTCATCGCCCACCAGCCTTCCAGCTTGTTTCACGACGAAAGCTTCGCCAATGGCGTGACGCCGGTGGCGTTGCGAATGATTCGCGCCCGCGCCGCTCGCCCGTCGCGCCGCCGTCCCGGCGGCTCACGGCGTGAGCGGTCCGCGGGGGCGGCCCCACTGCGGCTTCCGGCACCCGCAGTCGGTCAGGGCCGCA
Source organism: Verrucomicrobiota bacterium (assembly GCA_043757645.1). Taxonomy (GTDB): domain Bacteria; phylum Verrucomicrobiota; class Verrucomicrobiia; order Limisphaerales; family BJHT01; genus BJHT01. The sequence goes on along the minus strand of JAYVOY010000410.1, from coordinate 127 downwards.
CGCGGACCCAAGTGCGGGGCGGCGCGGTGCGGACGCCGGGAGCCGCCGGGACGACGGCGCGACGGAGGCAGTGCGCGGATGCGCCCCAATACGCCCCAAGGCGCAGAATGCTGGTTGATTTGTTTGC
>JAYVOY010000409.1:0-4700 GCA_043757645.1 Verrucomicrobiota bacterium | reverse complement strand
CACGGCGGCGGCGGCGCAGGCGGATTGTGAATCCGCCGTGCGGTTCCATGTGGAGACGTTTGGCCCGGAAGTCTTGGAGAGTGATTCCCCCGTGTTGGCGGCCTTCATCGCGGAGGCTCATGCCTAAGTTTCCCGTGGATGCGCCGCGCAAGCGGGTGCTGCGGGCGTTGGAACAACTGGGGTTCCGCACGGTCCGTGAGCGGGAGCATATCGCCATGCTGCGGGAGAACACAGATGGCACGCGCACGTCACTCACGATGCCCAATCATCCGCATATCAAAGGCTCCACCCTGCGGGCCCTCTGCACGTAGTCGGATATTTCATGGGAGGAGTTTCTCCGGGCATACGAGCAGGCGTAGGCGTTCGGGGCAATCCGGCTCAGGCGTCCGTTGGTTTTGCCGCCATCACTCATAGAGGAACTCCTGCCGGCGCAGCAGATACGTCACCACCCCGCGCCAGGCGCGGACGGTGTATTTCGGATCGGGCACCGGCTGCACGAGGTTCTGCCGACACGAGTAAATCTCCTCCTTCTCGAAATTCTTCTTCGCCGCCGCGTCACTCACAATGCCGGTGAAGAGGTCGAAGGTGCGCGTGACTTCGGCGGAGTCCGGCGCGTCGTGGTGGCCGAGGAGGCGCTGGTGCAGGTGGACAATCGCGCGGCGAATCTGCGCGTCGGCCTCCGCGCTGCCGGGCACCACGTCCGGCTCGATGTGCGGGAAGAGGCGGCGGTCGCTGGGCGCGCGGCTGAAGTCCAGCGCCGTGTGTTTGCACGCGACATCGTTGGCGAGAATGCGCTGGATGGCGCCCATCGCGCCGCTCGGGTCGGTCGCGCGCTCGGTGACTTCCTTCGAGTCGATGCCGCCGTAGAGCATGTCCATCCCGCCGTCGCCGTGTTTCAAGCGGCCCCAGCCCTTGCCGAAAATCGCCGCGACCTTTCGCTCGACCTGCTCGGGCGCGAGCATCCGCACGAGGCCGAGGTCGTCCAGTTCGGCGCGGCGCGCGGGGCTGGCGATGGCGGTGGCGACGCCGTCGGCACGGTAGAAGTCGGAGAGGACCAAGTCTTTGAGCACCTGTTTGAAGTTGAAGCCCGTCGAAGCGAAGCGCGTGGCGATGCTTTCGATCTGTTTCCGCTGCTCCGCGTGGGCGCGGCGTTTCGCGGCGAAGAGCGGGTCTTCCAAGTCTTTCGGCGCCAACAACGCCCTTCTTCCGGTGAGCAAATAGTAGGCGTGCTCGACCATCGCGGTGGCGAAGCGCGGATCCTTCGCCGTGCGTTCGCCAAGCCATTGCAACGCGCGCCAGCGTTCCGCGCCCGGCAAGTCCTCACCCTCGTAGCCCGCGCCAAACATATCCGTGAACCAGCCGCCCTTGCGCCGTCCGTAGATGCCCTGGTCGGCGAATTTCCAGTAGTCCTGAAAGAGGCCGGCCACGGGGTCGAGTGTCTTGTGACACACGACGCACTCGCTCGCCTGCATCGTGGGATTCTCGAACTTCGCCTGCACCGCCGCCGCGTCGCCCACGCGCGCCGCGAGTTCGAGCACATCCACGCCGAGGAAGTGCGCGTAAAAGACCCGTGCGCGCTGGCGGTTGCGATTGGTCTCGGTCGTCGGGTAACGGCGGAGATACTGGAAGCTGCCCAAGAGTCCCGCGTGCGGATAGACACCGCTGGCGGAGTCTTGGTTCTGCGACTTCTCGCGCCCGACGAGCGCCTTGAGCTTGACCGGGAGGTATTCGAACGGGTCGCTGGGATTCTTGAACTTGTCCTTCAACTCCTCGTAGATGCCGTAGCCGCGGGACGAGTAGGGCGTGACCATGAGGTAGTCGGCGGTGACGATTTCCGTGAAGGGCCGCTCGTTGCGCACGATGTGCTCGACGAGTTTCATCGGCTCGTCCTGGATGGCCTTGCGGTAGTCGTTCGCGAGCTTGTAGCCAGCCTGCCGGCGCTCCTTCTCGTCCGCGATGTGGCCGAGGAATTCCTTGTTCTGATTGGTGTTCTGATACCAGCCGCGCGTCGTGCTGAAATGGTCGTAGGATAAAACCGTCTCCGCACTGTCATCCAGACCGACGGTCAGGAAAATGTCGTTGAACGCCTCGCGCAGCCGGTTGAAAAAACCGTCCTCCTGCAACACCGCGTCCAGAATCGCCGGCAGCGCGCGCAGTCCCTGACTCTTCACCGCCGCGTCCTCGGTCTCCGTGGGCAACCGCCCCGCCAGCGACAGCGTCGCGCGCCGCAGCAGCTTGCGGTCAGCGAGCATCACCACGCCGTCGAAAAACGGCGGTGCGTTTTTGTCCTCGGCCAGCGCGGCCAAAGGCTTCGCGTCCGCCGGCGCGTTCACGCGCCGCACGAACTCCGCGAGCACGCGATAGCCCGCCGACTCCGGCGCGAGCGCGTCCTCGCCGCCGTGCTTGAGCTTGCCGATGGACTTCAACAACAGCCGCGAATCCGCGCCCTCCCTCAGCTTGGCCAGGCGCGCGAACGCCTCGCGATTGTGCCGCAGTGCCTGTGCCCGCGCGTCGTCCTGCACGCGCTTGGGATCAAGCAGCAGGAACTTGCTGTCCTCCGCGTCGCCGCCCGCCTTGTGACACTTCAAACACGACTGCGCGCCGACCTTCACCCAAACCTCTTCCGCAAAATACTCCTCCACCGCGCCGCAACCCGCGCCGCTGTACGGTCGCAGTTCGGCGCCCCGCGCGGCCCCCGCGAGCAACGCCAGCGCGGTGAAAAACGGAACTCGGAGGCAAACTTTGAAATTCATGTGCGGGATTATGGACGCGGGAACACCCCACTTCAGCGGAACTATTTACGCGTTTGACACACACCTGGCACCCGGTTCCCCGCGGTGAAATCGCGCGCGGGCGCGGGGCGCGGCGTTCACTCCGCGGCGCCCATGATCACGCGGGGAGCATCTGAAATTGCCAGCCGTTCACGTTGCGGGAATTGCCGCCGGACGTTCGCCGCGGCGTGAGAATGCCGCGCCCCGTTCCACAACAGGCGCGTCAACTCGTGACATTGCGCGTGTCGAGGAAGCGCTGGGTTTCCGCCGGCGTGGTCACGCGCCGGAGATAAACCAGCAGGCCGAACAGCACAAAAAGATTGCCCACCTGCGATGCGCCATGCCAGCGCCGGAACCGCGTTTCGGCGAACTCCCGTTGCGCGGGCGTGCTGAGTTGCGCGTATTTGGTCGTGTGCAACTTCTTCATGTGGGGCAACAGCCAGAAACCGCTGACCAAGCTCACCCCAAGCAACGCCGCGACCAGCCAGCCCAGCGCGCGATCCAGCGGACGGTTCGTGTAAAACTTATCGACCACCAGCAGCGCCAGCGCGATGCAGCCGCACACCTGCTGGCACGCAAAAAAACGCTCGAGGACCAACTGCGCGACCGCCCCCGAGTAATAAGGATACGCGCCTTGAAACAACGCCTTCGATTCCTGGGAAAAAAACGCGGGGCCGACCGCAAAGGTGAAAAAAATGGCGGAGCCGAACCAAACGGCGGCGTTCGCGATGATGAGGAAGCGCAACCAAGTATTCACGGAGCGGCAGCGTACGAGCGCCACCCGCCCCTGCCAAGCACCGATTCCACGCCCGCCCGTCGCGCCGCCGTCCCGGCGGCTCACGGCGTGAGCGGTCCGCAGGGGGCGGCCCCACTGCGGGGCGTCGCGGTGCGGACGCCGGGAGCCGCCGGGACGGCGGCGCGACGGGGGCAGCGCGAGTTGCCAGCCCTCCGCGCGGGCATCTGGGCCAGTTGGTGGTGGGAGCGCCGCTGGGTGCGGAGCCAGCCGCGCTCCGTCTGCGCGGCTCCGGCTGGGGCACTGTCAAGCCGCGCCCGCGGTCCCCGCCCCTATTGCCGCAGGCGCGCGGGCACGGTACGCTTGGCCCGCGTCACTGCTCGGACCAACCGGGCGGTGGCCGGCAAACCAACCACAAACGTGAAGCAACTTATGCGCAAAAACCTGTTCTGGTTACTCGTTACCCTCGCCGCCTTGGCCCCCGCCAACGCCGCGCAACCAGTGCTCCCGAACCCCATCCTCTTCGTCACGCAAACCCCGCAGCCGGACGACTTCACCACGATCACCGCGGTCTTCGGCAACCATCGCGGCAGTCTCGAATCCGCACCCCGCGGCGGCGCGCTGTTCATTCGCTACCCCGACGGAACCCTTCGTAATCTTACCGCCGCCGCCGGCTACGGACATGATGGCCCGCAACACACCAACGGCATCGCCGTGCGGGAACCCTCGGTTCACTGGGACGGACTCAAGGCGGTCTTCAGCATGGTCGTCGGCGCGCCGCAGGTTCAGTACGATTACAGCGAATTCTATTGGCAGCTCTACGAAGTAACCGGCTTCGGAATCGGTCAGACGCCAGTGATCACCAAGGTATCCAACCAACCCACGAACTATAACAACATCTCGCCCATTTACGGCACCGATGAGCGCATCATCTTCACCAGCGACCGCCCGCGGGATGGCAGTCCCCATCTCTACCCCCAATTGGACGAATACGAGGAAGCTCCCACAGTCACCGGCCTTTGGTCGCTCGCCTCCGCCACAGGCGATCTCTTCCTGTTGAATCACACGCCGTCGGGGGCCTTCTCGCCCTCGGTCGATAGCTTCGGCCGGGTCATCTTCAGCCGCTGGGACCACTTGCAGCGCGATCAACAGGCGGATGCCGACAACCTTCCCGGTGGCAACGGCGCTTACGGCAC
>JAYVOY010000408.1:0-4722 GCA_043757645.1 Verrucomicrobiota bacterium | reverse complement strand
TCGCTCTTTCGGCTCACCATTTAGTGAACATTTTGCGCTGCGGAAACTGTGCGCCCTCGCCCCGTTTGGACGCTGGGAGCCGCCGAGACGGCGGCGGTCCCTCGGCATCGTTACGGCCAAGACGGAACCCTGCAAGCGGGGTGACGGCTCGGTTCAACGCAGAAGCGCAAAGGACGCCAAGCCGCGCAGAGAAGCTGCGGACCTCGCGGACACCGTGTCCCCGACCCAACGTTCGCGCCTGGAAATCAAGGCGAGTTGTGATTCCAAGTATTCTTTCGCGCACACAGGATTTGAGCCGGAACCCTGCAATTGAGCCACGGATGAAACCCGGATGGAACGCCGATGGCCGGGACGTGGGTCCCGAGCTTTGGTTCCCAGGCGGGCACACTATTCGGTGAGTGGTCCAGACAGCGAAGAACCGAACGAACGGACTCCTCTGTCTGTGCTCCATCCGGGTTTCATCCGTGGCTAAAGAATAGTTCCGGCTAAAGGCGGGACACCGAACGAAAATCACGCGCGCGCGTTCCGGTCCCGGAGGGACGCCGCAGGAAATTAGCCGGGGGCCAGCGAGCGAATGCGAGCGCGGCCCCCGGTTGGCGCGCTTTCGTGGACCTGCCCCGGAGGGGTGCCGGAGGACTATCGTTCCCGCGACGACACCGGATTTTTTCTCCGATGCCCCTCCGGGGCAGAAGGATTTTTCGCGCGGCGGACCGGGGGCTGCGCTCGCTGGCCCCCGGCTAATTTCCTGCGGTGTCCCTCCGGGACCGGAACGCGCGCCCCCGTTTTTCGTTCGGAGTTCCGCCTTTAGCCGTAACGAGGCAATGGGCGGACCGCCGCCGTCTCGGCGGCTCACGGCATGGGGAGTTCGCGAGGGCCATTCACACGCCAGCTTTTGGTTCCCTATTCAGTGCGCCTTTTGGGCCGCGGAAAAGCCGCGCTTTCGCCCCGTTTGGACGGTGTGAGCCGCCGGGACGGCGGCGCTACGACGGCATGGATTCGGCTTAGAAGTCGAGCGGGTTGTTGGCGGCGTTGGCGGGGCGGCGGGGCGGGGCGGGCAAGGTGGCGGCGGCGAGGATGTCGCGCGAGCTGGCCTGCGGGGCGGCGAAGTTGTTCACGGAGGTGCCGCGCGGGCGCGGGGTGGCGGGCGCGGGGCGGGGCGCGACCTCGGCGGGAGAGCCGTTGATGAGGGTGAGGAGGTCGGCGACGGATTCTTTGAGGGAGACGGCCTGCGAGTTGAGTTCCTCGGCGGCGCTGAAATTTTGTTCGGAGCCGGCGGCGTTGGCCTGGGTGACGCGGTCGATTTGCTGGACGTTGGTTTGGATGCGTTTGATGCCGGCGTTTTGTTCCTGCGAGGCGGTGGCGATCTGGCCGATGACTTGATCGACCTGGCGGGCGCGGCCGACGATGGCTTGGATGCTGAGTTCGAGTTCGCGCGCGCGGGTCTCGAGGTCCTCGAGGTTGCGGTTGACCTTTTGGCTGACTTCCACGCCCTGGCGGCTTTTGCGCGAGGAGTCCTCGATTTTCTCGGAGGTTTCCTGCGCGGCGAGGGCGCAGCGTTGGGCGAGGGAGCGGACTTCATCGGCGACGACGGCGAAGCCCTGGCCGGCCTCGCCGGCGCGCGCGGCTTCGACGGCGGCGTTGAGCGCGAGGATTTTGGTTTGGAAGGCGATTTCGTCGATGGATTTCACGATCTTGGAAATGTCGCTGGAGGCGATTTGGATGGCGTCCATCGCGGCGCGCATTTCCGCGCCGGAGGTTTTTATCGAGCCGATGGCGTGGCCCATTTGTTGGAGGCTGCTGGCGCCGGTCTCGGCGGCGGCGCGCGTCTGGCTGGCGAGTTCCTTGGAGGCTTGGGCGCTCTCGGTGTTGCTCTGGACGCGGCCGGCCAGGGCTTCGAGGGAGGCGGAGGTTTGTTGCAGCGAGGCGGCCTGCTGGCTCGCGCCTTCGGAGAGCATCTGGCTGGCGGAGGAAATCTGACTCGCGGCGGCGGCGACTTGCGCGGAGCGGTCGTCGAGGGAATGGGCGACGCGCGCGAGGATGGTGTTGAGGGCGCGGGTGACGAGCCAACTGAGGAAGAGGGCGGCGAGGAGGGCGGCGAGGCCGACGGCAAAGCCGACGAGTTCGTAGTGGGCGACGGCGAGGCGGGTTTCCTCGAGGACTTCGGTGGAGAGTTCTTGATTGAAACGGCTCACGTTCGGGCGGAGTTCCGCGAAGCGCGCGTAGGCGGGGGTGAGCGGGGTGCGGAGGTACGCGACGGCTTCGGCCCGCTGGTCGGAGCGGCTGAGTTCGAGAAAGGCGGGGAGCAGCGCGAGGTAGCGGTCGCGGATTTCCATTTCGCTGCGAAAGGTCGCGAGGGCGGGGCCGGTGAGGCGGGTTTCGACTTCGGCGCGAAATTTATTTCCGCGTTCGGTGTAGTCGGCGGCGTGTTTCTCGAGCGTGGTTTTTTCCTCGGCCGTGGTGGCGAGGAGGTGGCGCAGCGCGTCGGTGTGAACCTCCGCGGTGGAGTACGCGAGGCGCTCGACGAGGGCCATGCGGGGCACCGAGACGGAGACGGATTGGCGGACGCTTTCCTGCAGGCGCTGGACGAGGAAGCGATTGCCGACGACGAGCAGCACGATGAGGACGAGAATCGCGGCGAAGCCGGCTTTGATGCGTTGGCCGAGGGTGAGTTTTTTCATGGGGAAATGGGGGAGGGCGTTGGGCGTTTCGGGTTTTGAGTTCCGGGTTCCGTTTCACGCGGCACGCGGTTTGTCAGTTCGTTAACGGGTCGCGGGGAGGACTGGGGTTGAGGTGCCGAGGATGAGCGAGTCGATGTTGAGCAGGGCTTTCACGGTGCCGCGGAATTTCGCGAGGCCGAGAATGTGAGTGGGCGCGGTGGGCGCGGAGTCGTCGAGGCCGGGCGGGGGTTCGAGTTCCGCGGGGCCGAAGAGGAGGACTTCCTCGACGGCATCGACGATGAGGCCGACGGAGGATTGGCCGCCGGTGGCGAGGCGGAGGTGGACGACGATCATGCAGGTGCGGGGCGCGGTTTCGAGGGGCGGCAGGCCGAGGCGCGCGCGGAGGTCCACGACGGGGATGACGCGGCCGCGGAGATTCGTGACGCCGCGGACGTGCGCGGGCATGTGCGGGACGGGCGTGATGGGCGGGAGGCGGATGATTTCCTGCACCTTCGTGACGGGCACGCCGAAGGATTCGTCGCCGAGTTGGAACGTGAGGAATTTGCCGGCGAGGGCGGCGAGATCGTGCGGCGGGGATTCGGTGTAGGTGGTGGTCATGGCGGAAATTTCAGGCGGCGCGGGCGAGGGGAACGGGGCGGGTTTTGACCAGATGATTCACGTCGAGAATGAGGCCCACGCGACCATCGCCGAGGATCGCCGCGCCGCAGACGGCGGGGTTCGGGCGGAAGAGTTCGCCGAGGCTTTTGATGACGAGTTCGTGGCGGCGCGCGAGGTGATCGACGACGAAGCAGCAGAGTTGGTTGTCGGCCTCGAGGGCGATGATGACGGCGCGGTCGAGGGCGGTGATCGCGGGTTGGCCGAAGTGTTCGCCGAGGCGCACGAGCGGGAGGAGGCGGTTGCGATAGTGGACGATTTCGCCGTGGCCGTTGATGTGCGAAATGAGGGCGGGATCGTAGCGAAATGATTCGCGGAACGAGAGTGTGGGAATGATGAAGAGTTGCCCGCCGACGCTGAAGACAAGGCCGTCAATCACCGCGAGCGTGAGGGGCAGCGTGATGGTGAACGTGGTGCCGCGGCCGGGTTGCGACGTGATGTCGATGCGGCCGCGGAGTTTTTCGAGATTGCGGCGGACAACATCCATGCCGACGCCGCGGCCGCTGAGGTCGGTGACGGTTTCGGCGGTGGAAAAACCGGGCGCGAAAATGAAATTGAAAATCTCGACCTCGGTCGGATGCGCGTCGGGGGCGAGGAGTTTTTTCTCGATGGCCTTGGCGCGGATGCGCTCGCGGTTGAGGCCCGCGCCGTCGTCGCGGATTTCGATGATGACGTTGCCGCCCTGATGGAAGGCGCGCAGCGTGATGGTGCCGGCGCGGGGTTTGCCGGCGGCGACGCGGTGATCGGGGAGTTCGATGCCGTGATCCACGGAGTTGCGGATCATGTGGATGAGCGGGGCGGCGATCTCCTCGACGAGGCTGCGGTCGAGTTCGGTTTCGTCGCCGCTGGTGACGAGTTCGCAGGCTTTGCCGGATTTTTGCGCGAGGTCGCGGACGAGGCGTTTCATTTTCCAAAACGTGCCGCGAATGGAAACCATGCGGAGTGAAAGCGCGGCTTTCTGGAGTGCGTGCGTGATGCGGCCCAGGTGCGCGACGTGGCGCGCGAGCGGGGTGTTGTCCCACGAGTCGGGATCGGTTTCCTGCGCGAGGAGGGACTGGGCGATGACGAGTTCGCCGACGAGATCGACCAGGTTGTCGAGTTTGAGGGCCTCGACTTTGAGGAGGAATTTTTCCGCGGGCGGGGCGGGTTTGATTTGGATCGTGCCGGGCGGGACGGGGCGAATCGGGAGGAGGGAGGAGTCGGAGGGTTTGGGTTCTGGGTTCTGGGGTTTGGGGTTTGGGGTTTGAGTTGATGGGTTGGTCGCGGTTTGGGCGGCGGCGCGGACGGTGGTGAGGAGGGCGGAAATGGGAATGGAAATCTCGCCGGTGAGTGACCCGTTTTGCGAACGCTCGGTGAGGGCGGCGAGGAATTGGCGCGTGGTGTCCGCGCC
>JAYVOY010000407.1:0-4723 GCA_043757645.1 Verrucomicrobiota bacterium | reverse complement strand
GAGCCTCCTCACGCCGGCTCCCACAAGTGGATTTTTGAATTATGAAATATTCTCAAGCGGTGCATTTGGTGGCGGCGAAGCGGTCGGCGATTGGGCGGTTCGGGGGCGGGCTTAAATCGCTTTCGGCGGCGGAGCTGGCGTTGCAGGTGGCGGGCGCGGTGGTGCCGGAGCCGCTGAAACACGCGGTGGAACAGACGATTCTCGGACAGGTGTTGCAGGCGGGCGCGGGCATGAACGTCGCGCGGCAGGTGGCGTTGCGACTCGGGCTGCCGCAGGTGTCGCCCGCCTACACGGTGAACATGGCGTGCGCGTCGGGCCTCAAGTCGGTCGCGCTCGCGGCGACGGCGGTCGCCGCGGGCGAGGCGCAACTGGTGCTCGCAGGTGGCGTGGAGTCGATGAGCCGCGCGCCGCATTACGCGCTGGAATTGCGCTGGGGAAAGAAGCTCGGCGATGCGGGCTTGGTGGACGCGATGTTTGTCGATGGCCTGCACGATCCCGTGGTGAAGCTCGGCATGGGTGAAACCGCCGAACGCATCGCGGACGCGCACCAGATCAGCCGCGCGGATCAGGATGCGTTTGCGTTGCGCAGTCAGCAGTTGGCGCTGGCGAATCGCGCGGCGTTTGCGCGCGAGATTGTCGCGGTGCGCGGTGCCGAGGGATTGCTCGAAGCGGATGAACATCCGCGCGCCGATGTGTCTTTGGAAAAACTGGCGAAGTTGAAACCGGCGTTTCGCGCGGGCGGCACCGTGACCGCGGGCAACGCGTCGGGAATCAATGATGGCGCGGCTTTGGTGCTGGTCGCGTCAGACGCGGCGGTGCGGCGGCACGGTTTGACCTCACGCGCGCGCATCGTCGGCGCGACGGTGGTGGGCTGCGATCCGGCGCTGATGGGGCTGGGGCCGATCGGCGCGATTCGGCGTCTGTGCGAGGAGATCGGTTGGCAGTTGGACACGGTGGCCGCGGTCGAGATTAACGAGGCGTTTGCCGTGCAGACGCTGGCGTGCGCGCGCGAGTTGGGCATCGAGGCGGAGCAGTTGAATCAGCGCGGCGGCGCGATCGCACTCGGGCATCCCATCGGTGCGAGCGGCGCGCGCGTGTTGGTGACACTGCTGCATATTTTGGAGGACAAGCAGCTCCGGCGCGGGATCGCGTCGCTGTGCGTGGGCGGCGGGATGGGCATTGCACTGGCGATTGAGCGCGGGGAGTGAGGCGGGGGTTTGCGCGGTCCTTGATCCCAACTTCGCACTCCAGTCGAGTGCGCGTTGGAATCAGCAGCGTTCCCGGCGGGCGACGACGAACGCGTTGAACATGAAATAACGCAGCGGCGTGGCGTTCAGCAGCACGTCCATGAGCTTGGGAACATAGCGGTCGGTGCAAACGATCCGCTCGATGGCGCAGCCATTGCGTTCGAGGAAGAACGCCATCTCCAGCGGGTTCGTCGCGATGATCGCATCATCGTCCGGCGCGAACGGCGTTTTCACAATCGGCGTCATGCGATCAAACCGCACCGCCGCGGGAGTGGTGCGGAACTGCCGTCGCTTCTCCGCGACGCGACGCCAGTTTCGCCACTTGTTTCCCAACCCGCGCATTCGCGGGTGATACCCCGGTCCGAATGCGCGCAGAAAATTCGGACTCGAAAGCACCACGCGTCCGCCCGGTTCCGTCACGCGCGCCAGTTCGGCGATGAAAGCCTCCGGTTCATCCACGTGCTCGAGCACATTCAGCGCGCCCACCGCGGCGAAGTGGCCGTCGGGAAACGGGAGCCGGCGCCCATCGTAAATCTGGCAACGCGCGGTGAGCTTGCGCGCGCGCTCGAGGTTGGGAATCGAAACATCGACGCCGTAAGTCTCCACGCCCGCTTGCGTCAAACGCCCCACGACCTGCCCCACGCCGCAGCCGACATCCAGCGCGCGCCCGCCCGCGTGGGCCGGTCGCAAGGCGTCCGCATACTTGCCGTAAAAACTCGGATCCCAGCCCGCCAGGAATTCCGCGTACGCCTCGTTGTTCAGGTAATACGATTCCTGATGACTCATGCGCGCTTGCGTTTGCCCGGCGCGGATTTCGGCGTCGCGGGAGTCGGTGCGCCCGGTGTCGGTGCCGCCGGTGCGGAAGGTGCCGACGGTCCCGCGGGTGCGGCGGCGTCGCGCGTGAAGGCGAGAAATCCCACCACGCCGATCCCGAATGCCAGCGCCGCGAAACTCACGTACAACGTGCCAATGGGCGGCTCGAAACGGAACTCGACCTCATGCGCGCCCGGCTCCAACTGCACGCCGCGCATCAGATAATTGCAGCGCAACAACGGCTGCGGTTTGCCATCCACGAACACCTTCCACGCCGGATGATGCTTGTCGTTCAACAATAAAATCGCGGGTGCGGTCGCATTCGCCGTCAGTTGCAACCGCTTCGGCTGATAGTTTTTGAAAACCACCGTGCCCGCGTCCGCATTGGTCGCCGCGCCCGTTTTCGGCGCGGGCAGCTCCGCGGCGACGAGCACCTGCCGCGTGGGATCGAACGCGGGATCGGCGAGCTGTTGCAGCGCCGCCGCGTCATTCGTGACGGACAGCCAGTTCGCAAACAACTTCACCCGCGGCAGCGCGCCGGTGAATTCGATCAAACCGTTCGCGCCGTTCGTTCGCACCACCACCGCGAGATCCTCAATGCGTTTCGGTTGCGCGACGCCCGGCTTGCCCGCGAAATCAAACGCCAGCGCCACGCGGAACCGCCGCTGCACCGGGTCCATCTGCTGATTCAACGTTTCCACGATCGGCGCGGCGGTCAGCAGATAGCGCGTGTTCGTCAACTGCCACAAGCGCGTCATCGAGCCACTCAGCGCTGTTTGATACGCCCGCATATCCTCGGGCACGCGCGGCATCTGGACCACGTCCAGCGACTGGATGTTGTAATACTGGTAGTGATGCTGGAGCCACTCGTTGGCGACCGCCGACAACGTTTGAAACTGCTCCGGCAACCGGAACCGCGGCGTGCTCACCCGCGCCTCGTACGGTTTGGCGCGCAGGAAATCGATCACCGGATTCGAGGCGTATTTCTCCTGATAATCGTAGTAGATAATCCACGGCGCATTCGCCCGTCCCAGATCCACGACCAGCAGCAAACCGAACCCCACCGTCGCCAACTTCGCCCGCCGTCCCCCGAAATAGCCGCTCATCGCCAACGCAACCAAGCCGCCCGTCAGCGCGAGAAAAAAAATGAAGAAGCCCACCTCGCGCAAACTGAAGCTGACAATTCCCGCCGCCTGTTCCGGAGTGAAACCCGTCATCTGCAAACGACCGCTCACCTCCTGCCGCGTCGCCGAGTACATGAGCCAGCCCACCAGCGAAGTCCCCAGCGCCGCGCCCATGCCCCAAATCCAGTTCCGTTCGAAACCCCGACACACCATCCACCAATTCTTGAGTTGCGTTTGCGCGGAACCCGCCGCCTCGCGCGCCCCCGCGACATACCGGAGCCAAAACGCCTGCAATCCGTAGCCGAACAAAACCAGCAGCGCCATTTGGAACAGGTGCATGAACTTGATCGGATTCCGGATGGTCGAGAAATACGGCAGCGCGTAGAGGATGCGGTAAAACGGCGCGTGCCGCCCGAACGCGAACAACACCGAGACCACCGCCATCGCCGTCCAGAACCAAACCATCCGCCGCTCGACCACCGAGAACGCCCCCTGCGCCCCGCGCGCCGCCTGCGCGACGGCCCACAACGCCAGCAGCACCACGAGCACGCCGGCATATTCACCCGCGCCCGAGTGCCGCATGAACCGCGTCTGCAACGCCTGCGCCGCCTGATTCCGCACCTCCTCGCGCGGATCGCGAGTCGCCGCCAGCAGCGCCGGCACACTCGGATCCTGCCCCACATCGCCCCAGTAAATTCCACCGTCGGGAGTGTCCATCCGGTAGCCAAACAACCCCGGAATGAGCACCCGCAACAACTCCTTCTTCGGCAAACTCCACTGCGTCGCAAAATCCCAGCGCGCGAGTTTCGCCTGCTCATCCTGCTGCGTGCCGACCACCCCTTTGATTTGCGTGCCGATCAGAATGTTGACTATGTGAATCGCAAAAAACACCGCGACCACCGCGACCACCGCAACCCGCCACGCGCCCGTGACCAAGCCCCTCACGTCCCAACGTTCGCGGAGACTCATCGCGGAAAACACTCCAAACGCCGCCACATACATGCTGAAGAGCGCGCCGACATCGAAGCCCTCCATCACGCACATGCCGACCGCCAGGCCGGCGAGACAGACCTTCGCCAACACCCGCCCCGACCACGTGGATTGCAATGCCGCCATCCCGAAAAACGCAAAGGCCAGCACCAGCGCTCGCGTGCCCAACCCCCAGCACGAATGCGAGAACGTGTTCATGTTCAGCGCCGCCGCGATGGCCCCCAAGACGCACACGGCCGAATGGAAACCCAGGCTGCGAAAAAAAGTCCACGCGCCGAACCCCAGCGTGGCCAGCGCCAGCGGCACGAAAAACTTCGAGAACCCGATCGTTCCGAACACGATGTCGAGAAACACCGAGTAGAGCGGCGCGGCACTGATGCTTTCCACGCCGACCCAATTCAGATCGGCCCAAACGCCATTGAACGCGTCGGGCATGCGCAAATATTCGGCGCTGATGGCCCCAAGCGGACCGTCATTGGAAAAAAGCGTCTGCCCGGGAAGGAAGCTGCGGTGGAATAAACCGCCCAGTAATACGGCAAGCACCAGCAA
>JAYVOY010000406.1:0-4726 GCA_043757645.1 Verrucomicrobiota bacterium | reverse complement strand
CAAAAAGTCGTCACCGCCGCCGAAGCCGCGGGCGAGAAACGCAACCACAAACTCCTTCACGCCAAAGCCATCGTCCTCTTCGAATCCGGCCGCAAAGCCGAGGCTATCACTGCGGAGAAGGAAGCCATCGCCCTCTGCGAGGATGAGCAGACCAGGAAATTCTACGAACGCCTCGCGAGTTTCTTCGAGGAGCGGAAGGACGACTGAAATTCGTGAACCTAATCAGCCCCGATCCAAGTGGGTGGTCGCCGGCCAGTCGAGTGGTTCGGGATGACTCGGTGGTGTGGATTGGGTGCCGAAGCCGTCCGGCTCCTACGGCAAATCCGTCGCGCCCATGAGGAAGCGGTCGCATTCGCGGGCGGCGCCGCGGCCTTCGTTGAAGGCCCAGACGACGAGGCTTTGGCCGCGGCGGCAGTCGCCGGCGGCGAAAACTTTCGGGATGCTGGTGACGTATTTTTCGTGCGCGGCCTTGACGTTGCTGCGCGGGTCGCGCTCGACGCCGAGGGCTTCGATGAGGGGTTGTTCCGGTCCGAGAAAACCCATCGCGAGGAGGACGAGTTGCGCGGGGACGATGCGGTCGGTGCCGGGGACATCGACGGGGATGAACTGGCCCTTGTCGTTTTTGTCCCACTTGATTTGCACCAAGTGGACGGACTGGAGATTGCCGGCGTCATCGGCGATGAATTTCTTCGCGGTGGTGAGATACACGCGCGGGTCGGCGCCGAATTTCGCGGCGGCTTCCTCCTGACCGTAGTCGAGCTTGTAGGTCTTGGGCCATTCGGGCCAGGGATTGTCCTTGGCGCGTTCCAGCGGCGGCTTCGGCAGAATCTCGACTTGAATGAGGCTGCGGCAGCCGTGGCGCATCGAGGTGCCCACGCAGTCGGTGCCGGTGTCGCCGCCACCGATGATGATGACGTCCTTGTCCTGCGCGCTGATGGGCGGCGCGGATTTGTCGAGCAGCGCCTTGGTGTTGCCGTGGAGAAATTCCATCGCGAAGTGAACACCCGGGAGCTGGCGGCCCTCGATGGGCAGGTCGCGCGGCTTGGTCGCGCCGGTGCAGAGGACGATGGCGTCGAAATCGGCGAGCAACTTCACGGCGGGAAGGTCTTTGCCGACCTCCGTGTTGCAGGCGAATTTCACGCCCTCTTTTTCGAGTAGTTCGATGCGGCGCAGCACGACTTCCCGCTTGTCGAGCTTCATGTTCGGGATGCCGTACATGAGCAATCCGCCGGGGCGGTCGGCGCGTTCGAAGACGGTGACGGTGTGGCCGGCCTTGTTGAGTTGCGCGGCGGCGCACAAGCCGGCGGGGCCGGAGCCGATGACGGCGACTTTTTTGCCGGTGCGTTTTTTGGGCGGCTCGGGTTTCACCCAGCCTTGTTCCCAGCCGTGGTCGATGATGCTGGCCTCGATGTTCTTGATCGTGACGGGCGGGGCGTTGATGCCGAGCACGCAGGAGCCTTCGCACGGCGCGGGGCAGACGCGGCCGGTGAACTCGGGGAAATTGTTCGTCTTGTGGAGCCGTTCGAGCGCCTCGTGCCAGAGGCCGCGATAGACGAGGTCGTTCCACTCGGGGATGAGGTTGTTGATGGGGCAGCCGCTGGCCATGCCGCTGAGGAGCGTGCCGGTGTGGCAAAAGGGAATGCCGCAATCCATGCACCGCGCACCCTGCTCGCGGAGCTTGGCGTCATCCATGTGCTCGTGGAATTCGTTCCAGTCGCTGATGCGTTTGAGCGCGCCGCGGTCGAGGGGCAGTTCGCGGACGTATTCGAGGAATCCAGTGGGTTTACCCATGTCAGTGCTGTGCTTTCGGTGAAATTGACGAAGCTGACTTTAACGCAGAGGCGCGGAGAACGCAGAGGAACGCAGAGAAAAGAGAACTCAAATCCTCCGCGTTCCTCCGCGCTCTCTGCGTCTCTGCGTTAAAATCAGTCATCCAAAAATCTTTCAAAGGTTAAACGAGCCGTGCGGCGGCAATGCTATGGCTGGTTCGATCAGTCCGTTTACCACGCGAAAAACCCCATTCTTCAGGACCGACTCGTGAAAGTTGATGATCAACCCCAACCGCAGCTTTGACAGTCGAAGGTAGCTCAATAGTTTCGCCCGATCGAGCGGCGTGACTTCTTCTTTGGCTTTCAAATCCACAATGACGGACTTCTCCACAATCAGGTCTAGGACCAAATCCCGGCCCAGTTTCACGCCCTTGTAATAAATGGGCACGGGCCGCTGCCGCTCGAATGCGAGCCCCCGCAAATTGAATTCGTGGCACAAAGATTCTTCGTAAATCTGCTCCACCAACCCCGGACCGTGATGCCGGTGAACCTCGATGGCTGCGCCGATGATGCGTTCGGAAATGTCATTTTCGTGCATGGCCGGACGGGTTTCTAGCGCAGCATCGCCGCCGTGGCGGAGGAACGCAGAGGAAAAGATTTTCCAGAAACGACCTCTGCGTTTCTCTGCGCCCTCAGCGTCTCTGCGTTAAAATTCATCGCCCAAAACCTCACCCCCCGCCCACCCGCGCCGCGTCCTTCGCGTTCTCGGTGAACGCGCGGTTCATCGCCTCGTCGCCGGTGAGTCCCTCGGCGCGCGCCTTCTTCAGCGATTGCAGCACGCGTTTGTAATCCTTCGGCATCACCTTCACGAACTGCGGCAGGAACTTGTCCCACTCGGCCAAAATTTTCGCGGCGCGCGCGCTCTTGGTGTTGATCGCGTGATTCTCAATCGTCGCCTTGAGGTCCGCAGTATCGTCCGCGTCGAGTTTTTCCAACGCGACCATTTGCTGGTTGCACTTGGTCGCGAAATCGCCGGCTTCATTGAGCACGTAGGCGACGCCGCCGCTCATGCCCGCGGCGAAGTTGCGCCCCGTCGGCCCGAGCACGACGACCTTGCCGCCGGTCATGTATTCGCAGCCGTGATCGCCCACCGCCTCGACCACTGCCGTGACGCCGGAGTTGCGGACGCCGAAGCGCTCGCCAGCCATGCCGCGGATGTACACCTCGCCGCTCGTCGCGCCGTAGAGCGCCACGTTGCCGGTGATCATGTTGTCCTCGGGCACGAACGTGGAACCCACCGGCGGATACAAAATAATTTTCCCGCCGCTCAAGCCCTTGCCGAGATAATCGTTCGCATCGCCCTCGAGCGTGAAGGTCATCCCCGGCGGCAGGAACGCGCCGAAGCTCTGTCCCGCACTGCCGTTGAAGGTGATTTGAATCGTGTCCTCGGGCAGCCCCGCGGGGCCGTGCCGCCGCGTGATTTCGCTGCCGACGATGGTGCCGACGACGCGGTTCACGTTCCGAATCGGCAGCGTCGCGCGCACCTTTTCTTTCCGGTCGATCGCGGGTTGGCAGACCTTCAGCAGCGTCGTCATGTCGAGCGACTCGGCGATGCCGTGATCCTGCGCCATCTGGCAATAACGCCCGACCTCGGGGCCGGCCTCGGGCTGATACAAAATGGAACTGAAGTCCAAACCCTTGGCCTTCCAGTGATCGACGGCCTTCTTCACTTCGAGGCGTTCGGTGTGGCCGACCATTTCGTTGATCGTGCGGAAGCCAAGCTGCGCCATGATTTCGCGAACTTCCTGCGCGATGAACTTCATGAAGTTCTCCGCGTGAACCGGCTCGCCGGTGAAGCGCTTGCGCAACTCAGGATCCTGCGTGGCGACGCCGACGGGGCACGTGTTCAGATGGCACACACGCATCAAGATGCAGCCGAGCGACACGAGCGGCGCGGTGGCGAAACCAAATTCCTCCGCGCCCAACAGCGCGGCGATCACCACGTCGCGGCCCGTCTTCAACTGGCCGTCCGTCTCGACCACGATGCGCGAACGCAGGTTGTTCAACACGAGCGTCTGGTGCGTTTCCGCCAAACCAAGTTCCCACGGAATGCCCGCGTGTTTGATCGACGTCTGCGGTGACGCGCCGGTGCCGCCATCGAATCCACTGATGAGCACGACATCCGCGTGCGCCTTGGCGACGCCCGCCGCGATGGTGCCCACGCCGACTTCGGCGACGAGCTTCACGCTGATGCGCGCGTGGATGTTCGCGTTCTTCAGGTCGTGGATCAGTTCCGCCAAATCCTCGATGGAATAAATGTCGTGATGCGGCGGCGGCGAAATCAGCCCGACGCCGGGCGTCGAGTGCCGCACCTTCGCGATCCACGGATACACTTTCATGCCGGGCAATTGCCCGCCCTCACCGGGCTTCGCGCCCTGGGCCATCTTGATCTGCAATTCCTGCGCGTGGACGAGATAATTGCTCGTCACGCCGAAGCGCCCGGATGCGACCTGCTTGATCGCCGAGTTCTTCGAGTCGCCGTTCGCCTCGCGCACGTAACGCGCCGGATCCTCGCCGCCCTCGCCGGTGTTGCTGCGGCCGCCGAGGCGATTCATCGCGATGGCCAGCGCTTCGTGCGCCTCCTGCGAGATCGAGCCGTAACTCATCGCGCCCGTCTTGAAGCGCTTCACGATTGCCTCGACGGTCTCGACTTCCTCAATGGGAACCGCCGTACTCGGCTTGAAATCCAACATGCCGCGCAACGTACACCACGTCTTGTTCTGGTCGTTCACCAGCGCGGAATATTCCTGGAACGCCTGGTAATTCGCGCCGCGCACGGCCTGTTGCAATTTGTGAACGGTCTGCGGATTGAAGAGGTGATACTCGCCCTCTTTGCGCCATTGATACTGGCCGCCGACATCGAGCGTGTGACCGTTGACCTGGCGTTCCGGGAACGC
>JAYVOY010000405.1:0-4726 GCA_043757645.1 Verrucomicrobiota bacterium | reverse complement strand
AGGCCCGGCTCCATACCAGCGTGGGGCAACGCCCCACGGAAGGCGCAAATCCACCCCGCGAGCGCCAACGGCGCGCCCCATCGGCTCGTCCGCGGGTGTCGCCTCGCCGGTTGTCGCCGGGCTTGGGACGGGCTTTCAGCCCTAACAAACTTTGGGCGCCATTTCCTGGGGCGTTGCCCCAGGCTGGTATGAGTTCGCGCCGTTGGCGCTGTGGGGCAGCTGGCCACGCGGCGGGGCGGCCACTCGTGCGACCGGCGATCCGCACCCACTGATAATCACACCCGCCCGGACGTCCCGACCGGATTCCCGTTTGACCGTGCGGCAGCGGCGTGCAACAGAGGGGCGCGATGAATCCCAGCCCGATCCTGGCCGCGAGTCAGTTGACGAAAACGTATCAAAGCGGCGGGCAGCCGCTGACGGTGTTGCGCGACGTGACGTTCACGATCGAACGCGGCGAGACGTGCGCGATCCTCGGGCCGTCGGGCAGCGGCAAGACGACGCTGCTGGCGCTGTCGGCGGGCCTCGATCAACCATCGTCCGGCACGGTCACGCTCGGCGGCCACAGTCTCGGCGAGCTGGACGAAGACGCGCGGGCGCGGGTGCGCAACGAGTCGGTGGGGTTTGTCTTCCAGAATTTCCAACTCCTCCCGACGCTCACCGCGCTCGAGAATGTGATGGTGCCGCTGGAATTGCGCGGCGAGCGCAACGCGCGCGGCGGCGCGGTGGAGTTGCTTGGGCGCGTCGGCTTGGGCGAGCGGCTCGGGCATTATCCCGCGCAACTTTCCGGTGGCGAGCAGCAGCGCGTGGCGCTCGCTCGCGCGTTCATCAACCGCCCTCGAATTCTGTTCGCCGACGAGCCGACAGGAAATCTCGACGCAGAGACGAGCGCGCGAATTGTGGAATTACTTTTCGAGCTCAACACCTCCCTCGGCACCACGCTGGTGCTGGTGACGCACGATCTCGAACTGGCGCAACGCACGCGCCGCGTGATTCGCCTGCGCGGCGGCGCGGTGGTGGCGGATGAGCGGAAAGCTCAAAGGTAAAAGTTCCAAGCTCAAGGGAATGGCCCAGTGGCCAAGCTCAAAAATGTGCGGCGACGCGATGGGGCGGTAGCGATGGCGCGTTTTGCAAGAAACTGAAATGCGCCCCACGATTTGGAACTTGTCCCTTTCCTTGAGCTTTAAGCCCGAACTCCGAAGTGGCCTCGCGGCGAGCACGCTGCTTCAACCTCCGCACGGAGCGCGGGCGTCCCGCCCGCAGCGGCCGCGCCCGTCTCGGACGCGACACCCATCTCACGCTCCCCTCGCGCGCGCGGCTGCTGCGGCCCGGAGGGCCGCGCTCCAGCGGCCCACCAAATCCCAACTTCGGAATTCCGGTTAAGCTTTGGGCTTTGAGCTTGCCCCACCCTCGGCATTGGCCACCGGCGCGGGCACGGTCGCGAGGAGGCGGTCGATGACTTTCTCGACGTTCGTGCCCTCGGCTTCGGCGCGGTAGTTGACGAGGATGCGATGGCGCAGGACCGGATGCGCGAGGGCTTTCACGTCGTCCACATTTGCAAAAGTGCGGCCCTGCAGCAGCGCGCGGGCTTTGGCGCCGAGCACGAGAAATTGCGCGGCGCGCAGGCCCGCGCCCCAGTTGACCCAGTCGTTGATGAAGTCCGGCGTGTTTTTCTGGCGCGGTCGCGAGGTCGCGGCGAGGCGCACGGCGTAGCGGACGACGTCCTCGGCCATCGGCACTTTGCGCACGAGTTCGTGGAAGCGCAGCACGTCCGCGCCGGTGAAAATCGGCTGGATGGGTTCGGCGCGGCGCGCGGTGGTTTGCGCGACGACGGCGACCTCGTCGTCCTCGGGCAGATAGTCGATGACGACGTTGAACATGAAGCGGTCAAGCTGCGCCTCGGGCAGCGGATACGTGCCCTCCATCTCGATTGGGTTCTGCGTGGCGAGCACGAAGAACGGCTCGGGCAGCGCGTGGCGCACGCCGGTCGCGGTGACCTGATGTTCCTGCATCGCCTCGAGCAGCGCGGCCTGCGTCTTGGGCGGCGTGCGGTTGATTTCGTCGGCGAGAATCATGTTCGCGAAAATCGGTCCGGGCACGAACACCATGCTGCGGCGGCCATCGCCGGATTGTTCGAGAATTTCCGTGCCCGTGATGTCCGCGGGCATCAGGTCGGGCGTGAATTGGATGCGCTGAAATTTCAGGTGAAAAATCTGCGCGATGCTTTTGACGAGGAGCGTTTTCGCGAGGCCCGGCGCGCCGGTGATGAGGCAATGCCCGCCCGCGATCAGCACGAGCAGCAATTGCTCGACGACCTCGTGCTGGCCGATGATGACCTTGCCGAGTTCGCTTTTGATGCGCGCGCGGCTGGCGACGAGGTTTTCGTAAACCTGTTTTTCCGTCGGCGCGACGGGGCCGGGAATGGGATCCAGCACGGGCGGCGCGGGAGCAACGACGGGCGGAGCTACTGGGGGAATTGGGGGCGGAACCACCGGCGGGACATTTTCAGATTCGCTCATGAGTGGGGCGGGGACGGCGGAGTTGCAGCGCGGAACAAGCGGGCGGCCTCAGTGCGTCATCGCGTAGGTGATGATGTTGATGCCGAGCGGAAAGGAAATCTTTTCGGAGAAGGTGCGGAAGAAATATTGATCCTCGCCCTCGCGCTCCCAGCCGTCGCCGTTGTCGGTGTTGTGGGTGGCGATGACCATCATGCGCCCCTTGTCATCGAAGAGCGCGCGGACATGCACCTCGCGGCATTCCTCGCCGTCGTGATATTCCCACGTGATGCCCGAGTATTGGCTCTCCATGCCGGTGCGGATGTTGGGCACCTGCAACTTGTTCTTGGGCATTTGCAGGTCGAACACGGAATGAAAAATCGGATGCTCCATCGGCAGCTCCGTGAATTCGCGGTCGGGAAACGCACGCTTCAACTGACTGGCGAAATTGTCCCATTGCACCTCGCCCCAAAAATCGTCCGCCATCAGGAAGCCGCCGTTGAGCAAATATTTTCGCAGCGCGACCACCTCGGCATCGGTGAGCAACATCCGTCCCGGCTCGACCATGTAAACCCACGGATAATCCACGAGCTCCTTGTCCGTGAGATTGAGCACGCGCCCGTCGGGATTGACCCTGATCGAGGTCATCTGCTGCACGCGATGCGAGAGGTTCAGATCGCTGTCGGGGAAATCCGTGTGCCAGTTGCCGCTGCTGCGCGAGCCGTACGGCCCGCGCTGATAGCGGATACGCGCGAAGGTGAACACATCCCGCTCGAAGCCCACGCTGTTCGTCCACAGCGGCGTGCCCGTGCTGTGCGACTCGACCTCGCGCGCGGTCTTCACGCTGTCGGCGTTTGGCAGCCAGCCCTCGCCGCGAAAGGTCATCACGGAGACGAGCGCCACCAGCGCGAGCAGTCCCGCGAGCTTGAGTTTTTGCGGCGTGGTGGGGCGGGTTTTCACCGGTGGTTCAGTGCGAAAGGCGGCGTGAAACGCGGGGCAAAATTCAGTTCAGTTCGCCCATCGCATCCGGCGTGACGACCATGTACACGCGGTCGAACCACTGCCGCGGCGTCTCGCTGCCCTCGGGCGCGGGCTTCGGCGGAAAGCGGCTGACCAACGCGGTGTGAATCGCGCGTTCCTGCAACATTTTTTTGAGGACCGGCGACTGGCTGGTCACGAGCACCAGCTTGGTCGTACACTCCTTGAGCGCCGCGAGATCGTCCTTCGAAATATCCATCGGCAGACTGACGAACAGCACCGCCACGCTGGCGCCCTCGGCCATGTTCGCAAACCGCCCCGCCTGGCCCGGGGGCCAGTTTTGCGGATCGTCGCTCATCGCGCGTTTGAACTCCTTGATCTCCTTGAGTTGCACGCCGGAACTTTTCGCCAGCCCCGCCTTGAAACCCTTGATCTGCGACTCGGTGTTCGGACTTTTCATCGCCTCGAACACCTCGTTGATGAGAATCACGCGCCCCTGGCCGCCGAGTATTTTCACGGCCTCCTCGGCCGCGACGAAGCCGAGGTTTTCGAAGGGCTTCAAATTGATCTTCGACCCCGTGGCAACTTGGGTGAAGTAGAGGTAAACCAGTGAGCCGATGATCGCCAAAACCGCGACCACACCGAGAGCCGGACTTTTCTTTTCCATGAAATATCGGGATTGATTGGGAACCGCCCCTGCTAGTGCCGTGCGTGTGCCCAATTGTCAAACACCGTTTCCCCGCGAATCCACGCCGGTCCGCGCGGGGCGCGCAACCCGCGGCCGGGGCTCGCGTGAAATCGTGAAACGGGCTTGCTTCGCGGCGGCGCGCTCACATAGCGTGTCGCCCGTTCGTTGGGTGGCGCGGTTAGCTCAGTGGTAGAGCATTACCTTGACACGGTAGGGGTCGCAGGTTCGAACCCTGCATCGCGCACCATCTCTTCCCTTTTAAACTTCAGCTTTCAAGCCCTCTAAACTGCTGGCGGGAAATCAGCGGCGAAGCGGGCAGAAAGCCTGCTGGCCTCACTCCTCCACCGGCACCACGAGGTGCTCCATGATGTAGTCCTTCCGCTCGGGCGTGTTCTTGCCCATGTAGAAGCTGAAGATTTCCGCCGCGTCGTGGCGCGAGGCGAACTCGACTTTGCTCAACCTCATGTTCTTCCCGATGAATTGCTTGAACTCGCTCGGATTGATTTCGCCCAAGCCTTTGAACCGCGTGATCTCGCAGGTTTTGCCGAGCTTGGCGGTGGCGGTGTCG
>JAYVOY010000404.1:0-4727 GCA_043757645.1 Verrucomicrobiota bacterium | reverse complement strand
GACACCCGGCTGAAGCCGGGTGCTAATGAGATTTCCAACTCGTTTGCCACGAACCAAATTTTGCCGCACATAAATTTTCCCCGCCGCCCCCGCTTGCTTTGGTCCTTCGGGGTGCCTAGCCTTTCCGCACTCTCAAGACCATGCAACTCACCGATCTCACTTCCCCCGCCATCGCCGCACTCAGCAAGGACACGCCGATCGTCTTCCCGGTCGCGGCGCTCGAACAACACGGGCAGCACATGCCGCTCTTCACCGACAGCCTGCTGCTCGGTGAGGTGATCCGCCGCGTGGCGGGCGAGTATAAGGACCGCGTCGTGTTCGCGCCGCTGCTGTGGCTGGGCAATTCGGATCATCACCTCGATTTCGCGGGCACGCTGTCCGCGCCGCCGCGCACGTATTTGGACACGCTGGCGGGCCTTTACGAAAACTTCATCGCGCACGGATTCAAGCGCCTGATCATTTTCAACGGCCACGGTGGCAACGACGTTCCCGGCAAACAAACGGTCTTCGAGGTGCGCCAGCGCCAGCGCCAGCGCGACGATTTGCTGCTGCTCTTCGCCACCTATTGGAGCCTCGGCGCGAAGCCGAACGAGGTTGATCGCACGCTGCATCAAACCCGCATGGGCCACGCGTGCGAATGGGAAACCTCGATGATGCTGCGCCTCGCGCCGCACCTCGTCGTCGGTGATGTGAAGGCGCTGAAGTCCGTCGAGTTCGGCAATGCCTTCGAGCCGGCGTCGCGCGGCTGGATCACGCGGGAACGCACCACGCCGGGGCACCTCGGCGATCCGCAATTCGCGACGGCGGAAAAGGGCGAGTCGTTGTTCCGCATTTTTTCCGACGATGTCGCGGCGATGCTGGACCGCGTGCTCGCGTGGAACGGCACGTCTTGGAACGGGTGAGCCCGAATTCCGCGGAAGAATTGTGACCACCACGGAAGAACATCCGCCCGGAGCATGAGCGCCGTCGCACCAGCGCGGGGGCGGGCGTGGACGTGGTGGGTGTGCGGCCTGCTGTTGCTGGCGACGACGATCAATTACATGGATCGGCAGACGCTTTCCAACGCGGCCCTGCGGATCAAGGCGGAGTTCCATCTTAACAAGGAGCAATACGGCAACCTCGAGCTGGCCTTCGGCTGGGCGTTTGCCGTGGGGTCGCTGCTCTTCGGCTACATCGCGGATCGTTTCAGCGTGCGGTGGCTTTATCCCGCGGTGCTGCTCCTGTGGTCGGCGATGGGCTTCGCATCGGGGTCGGTGACGAGCTACGAGAGCCTGATGGTGTGCCGCGCGTTTCTCGGATTGTTCGAGGCGGGTCACTGGCCGTGCGCGATCAAGACGACTTACGCGCTGCTGGCGGCGAAGGATCGCACGATGGGCAACAGCGTGCTGCAAAGCGGCGCGTCCGTCGGCGCGATCATCACGCCACTCATCATGCGCGCGCTGATGACCGAGCAGCCGGGGAGCTGGCGGTTCGCGTTTCAGGCGATCGGACTGGTGGGGTTGCTGTGGATTGTCTTTTGGTTCGCGACGATTCGCGCGACGGATTTGAAGCCGAGAGCGGAGGAATCAACCGCGCCGGGCACCGGGCCGACGGTTGCGCTGACGGAGGAATCCTTTTGGAAAATCGTCCTCAGCGCGCGGTTTCTGGCGCTGGCGCTGACCGTGTTTTGCATCCACACGTGCTGGCATTTGTTCCGCGTGTGGCTGCCGCAATTCATGCAGGAAGGCCGCGGTTACTCGGAGGCCGACGCGCTGAATT
Source organism: Verrucomicrobiota bacterium (assembly GCA_043757645.1). Taxonomy (GTDB): domain Bacteria; phylum Verrucomicrobiota; class Verrucomicrobiia; order Limisphaerales; family BJHT01; genus BJHT01. The sequence continues at coordinate 2,969 of JAYVOY010000404.1, read as the reverse complement.
TCAACGCCGTCTTCTACATCGCCACCGACATCGGCTGCCTCGCGGCGGGCGCGGCGACGGTGTGGCTGAACCGCCGGCGCGGCCTCTCCGCGCACCGCGCGCGCGTGTGGGTGTACGCGGGCTGCGCGCTGCTGACGACCTCGAGCGTGCTGTTGTTTTTCCTGCCGAAAGGCCCGCTGCTGCTCGCGGTGCTGCTCGTCGTGGCGGCAGGCTCGCTCGGGCTGTTCCCATGCTACTACGCCTTCGTGCAGGAATTATCCGCCAAGCACGTCGGCAAATTCATGGGTTTGCTGGGAGCGTGGGTGTGGGCGGTCAGTTCGCCGGTCCACAAATATTTCGGCAAATTCATCGACCGCACCGGCTCGTTCGATTTGGGAATGGCCGCGGCGGGCTTGGCTCCGATGGTGGGATTGCTCTGCCTGTGGGCGCTGTGGAGCCAGCACGAATTGGCGCGGGGGAAGTAGCGCGGCAGATGGAATGGCCGCAAGAAACAATCGGAGACCCAAAAATAGCGGAAAACACCAATTCAATTGCTGGCAGAAAAATGTTTCAGAAACTTGATTGTGTTCTCGTATTTTCGCCTGTGACTTTCACGGTTTGCGCAACTAGCCATCTCTTGAAGTGCTTTCAGGTATGGATTGCCACCCTCTAACGGCATAATGGACCCTGGACCGACCAGATATGCCGTGACGGTTTCCTTCTCCACGGTTTCGGTTTCTCGGTTTTTGAATTCCAGATCCCACAATTTATACGTCAAATCACTTACGGGTTGACCGATTTCCGCCATTCTCTTTAACGAAGAGGGATGGAGCACAAAGCCCAACCAATCAAACTTTTCTCCGTATTTGCAAGCATCGACAAGTGCTCTTCCAAAAAAGAGGCCGTTGGATTTGTCCGCATAGAACTCGCCAAATGCCAAAGCTCCACGAACCGGGATTTTGGAATCGAGTAATTCGTCGAAAAATGATCTCGACGCCTCAGCCACGGCTTGAAAGGAAGATCGCGAATCATCGGTAGAATAAAAAAGAATTGTGTCGGAAAACCACACGAACTCGACATTCGAATAATCTCTCGCTGCCTCATTAGCTCTTTGCAGCCAATAACAAGTCTCGCTGAATATCCCTACCAAATTATTCCCCTGAGAGTAATCCCCAAATCCCAGCCTATCGAAATACGATACCCACCGTTTTCCCACCTTAGAAACTTCGAAGTTCAGTGGACTTATGTTAGTCATGCTCTTCAAACCAACTTTCTTGCAATCTCCTCATCCAGAATCTCGCGAACAGTAAGCGCACGGATCATCTTGCCGGTGCGTTTGAAAAATTGGCTGATCTCCGTGAGCGCGTCGCTGGTGTAATCGAAGGAAACGATGAAGCCCGTGTCACAATCCTCACGCATCAGCATCGCTTCAAAGGAGTCAATGTCCGGGCGACCAACCTTGTCCTTCTGCTTCACTTGAATAGGATACCAGCGCTCCTTCAAGGCCAGTTCGCCTTCCTGTTTCTTGCGCGGCGCGGCGCTGGAGGAAACGGGATAGATGCGGCCATCCACACCCATGTCACCGACCTGGATTTTGTTCGGAATGCCGCCAAGTGCAATGACGGCCCAGTTTTCAAATTCAAATGGCGGAAGTTTTCGCAACTGCTCAATGCTGCGCGGCAGGTCGCGAACAAGGAAACCGCGCCCGGATTGTTTCCAAAGGGTCTCGCTTTGCGACAGTCCGCAGGTGTCGCGCAATCGTTTCGCCATAACGCGGCAGGCGGTGGGAGAAATGTCGATGCCGATCCACTGGCGCTTGAGTTTGTGCGCCGCGACGAGGGCCGTGCCGCAGCCGCAAAAGGCGTCGAGCACGATGTCATTCTCGTTACTGCTCGCCCGGATGATTCTATCCAGAAGCGCGAGGGGTTTTTGTGTCGGATAGCCGAGTCGTTCCTTTGCCTGAGAATTGATGGGCGGAATGTCTGTCCAGACCGTGTCGAGCGGACGGCCTTCTTGTTCGTCCAAATATCGCTTTAACTGCGGAACAGTTCCGGGCTTGGTCTGAACCACAATTCCTTGTTCGTAGGCTTCCTCCATCCGGTCTTTCGTCCACCGCCAAACCCGCTTCACACCCAAAAACTCGTAGGTGAGGTTTGGCCGGTCAGGATTCGGATTAATTAGATTATCAAGCCGATAGATGCGTCCGTCGGGACCCCGGTGACAGTATTTCGTCGAAGTTTTTTCGTCGAGGTTGTCCACATCGTAAGGATTGTAAGGCCGGTTGAAAGTGAGTTTGTCTCCCCCGCCATAATAGAAAATCGAGTCGTGATTGTTCGGAAATCCTTTGAAAGCCAATCCTTTTGCCAGCGTGCGATGCCAGATGATTTCGGATTGGAAATTATTTTCGCCAAAAATCTGGTCGAGCATGACCTTGACGTAGTGCGAGGCGTGCCAGTCGCAGTGAAAATAAAAACTGCCGGTCCGCTTCAGTATGCGCGAAAGCTCCGCGCAACGCGGGCGCATGAAGTCAATGTAGGCGCGGGTGGATTCGTGGCGGTCATCGAACCGACGCTTCTCACTCGTCTCCGGCCAGAAGACCTCGTAGTTGCGGTTGGAGTTGAACGGCGGGTCTATGTAGATGAGGTCCACGCAGGCGTCGGGCAGCTTCTTGAGCTGCTCCAGATTATCGCCGCAGTAAATGACCCGCGTGTCGATGAGTGCGGAGGGTCTTTGCCGGGGCGCGGCAGTGGGTGCTTTCGCTGCGTTCTCTTTCGCCATGCGCGGAGCTTAGGGAATGCGCCCGCGATGAAAAGTGTTTTGACCTGTTTCGCCCGCGCCGATGGGCGGAAAAAGTTTGAGCCGCGCGGCAACGCGGTCCTACCGCGGCCCGACTCACGCCAGCATCTTCGTGAGCACATTTCCCGACACGTCGGTGAGGCGGAAATCGCGGCCTTGGAAGCGGAAGGTTTGGCGGAGGTGATCGAGGCCGA
>JAYVOY010000403.1:0-4730 GCA_043757645.1 Verrucomicrobiota bacterium | reverse complement strand
GTGAACCCCGGCAATGGCGTCATCGCGGGCGTGCCGACGGAGGACGGAATTTTCATCGTGACTTTGTCCGCCGCCAATTCCGGCGGTTCCGGGCAGCGCGACTTGACGCTCACGATCAATCCCGCCCCGCTCGGGGTGCCGGTGCTCACCAGCCCCACCGAGGCGAGCGTGAATGCGGGTAGTCCGTTCAACTACCGCATCACCGCGAGCAACAGCCCGACGCGTTTCGGCGCGGCGGGCCTGCCCACCGAACTGACGCTTAATGTCACGAACGGTGTGATTTCCGGCACGCCCGCGCTGGCGCGGCAATATGCGGTGACGTTGAGCGCGACCAATGCCAGCGGGGTTGGTTATCAATCGCTCACGCTCACGGTTTTGGGCGACAGCAGCTTCGGCCCCGCGAATGACAACTTCTCGAATCGCGCCACCTTGGTCGGCACGAACGCGACGGCCACCGGCGGGAACGCCAACGCCACCGCGCAACCCGGCGAGCCGGCGCACGCGGGCAGCACGGCCGCGCACTCGTTGTGGTGGACGTGGACCGCGCCGGTGTCCGGCGTGGTGACGGTGAACACGGTGGGCAGCAGCTTCGACACGGTGCTCGCCGTTTACACCGGCAGCGTGGTCACGAATCTGACCCTGATGACGAGCAATGATGACGCGGGTGGCGCGCGCACCAGCCAACTCACGTTCAACGCCGTCGCCGGCGCCGCGTATCAGGTGGCGGTGGATGGTTTTGGGGGCGCTTCCGGCGATGTGGTTTTGAATTTGTCCGTTGCGGGCGGCGGCGGCGCGGCGCCGGCCAACGATAATTTTGCGAACGCACTCGGGTTAACCGGCGGAAATGTTTCGACCACGGGACGCAATCTCGGCGCGACGGCGGAGGCGGGCGAACCAGCGCACGCGGGCTCGCTGGCAACGCGCTCGGTCTGGTGGACGTGGACCGCGCCAGCCTCGGGCGTGGTGATCTTGAGCACGGCGGGCAGTGATTTCGACACGGTGCTGGCCGTTTACACGGGGACGACTGTGGCGGCGCTGACGCCCGTCGCGAGCGATGATCAGAACGGCGGCACCAACACGAGCCGGCTCACGTTTGCCGCTGCGGCGGGCACGATTTATCGCATCGCGGTCGATGGCTATTTGGGTGCCGCGGGCAATGTGGCGCTCTCGTTGCAGCAGGGCGTCGCCACTTCCGGCAACGACGCGTTCGCCAACGCGATCGCGCTGACGGGCGCGACGGTGACAACCACCGGCGGCAACACCAACGCCACCGCCGAGGCGGGCGAGCCGGCGCACGCGGGCTACACCGCGCGCAAATCCGTGTGGTGGACGTGGACCGCGCCGCTCACGGGCCGCGCGCAGATCGACACGATCGGCAGCAGTTTTGACACGGTGCTCGCGGTGTATTCCGGAGCGGCGCTCGCGAATTTGAACTTTGAGGCGATGGACGATGACAGCGGTGGCGCGGGCACGAGCAAGGCGGTGTTCACCGCAACGGCAGGCACGGTTTACCGGATTGCGGTGGATGGTTACGGCGGCGCGGAGGGTGCGGTGACACTGCACATCGCGGCGTCGAACACCGCGCCGGGCAACGATGATTTCGCCAATCGCGCGACACTTTCGGGCGCCAGTTTTTCCACCAATGCCGTGAACGTGAATGCCACGGCGGAAACGAACGAACCCAGCCACGCGGGCCGCACCGCGGCGAAATCGCTGTGGTGGAAATGGACCGCGCCCGCCAATGGCCGCGCGACGATCAGCACCGCGGGCAGCGGCATTAACACGGTGCTGGCGGTTTACACGGGGTCGTCGCTGGCGACGTTGACCGTCGTGGAGGCGAACGATGACGCCACGGGGACCACGACCAGCGCGGTGAGGTTTTCGGCGGTCGCGGGCACCACGTATCAGATCGCGGTGGATGGCTTCGACGGCGCGACGGGCGACCTCGTGCTCGCGGGCACGCTGGAAGCAAACATTTTGTATGCGACGGATTTTGAGATGTTCCCGTTGGGCGCGGGAACGTTGGTGCCTAACGACGGTTGGCTGGGCCTCAACGATAGTGGCGGCGCTTCGGGCATCGTGAACGCCAACGGTGGTCGCGCGGGCTATTTGGGTTTCAATCCGCCGCCGAATGCCGCCAACAACGTGTACGTGTATCCGCCGGTGAATTTTCAGCCGCTCGCAGCGGGCCGGCCGATTGTCAATTTCTCCGCGGATTTGCTCGTGATTGATTCCGCGAATGGCAGCTACGACCGGTTCGCGGTCGGGATTTACAACTTCGCCGGCTCGCAGTTGGCGGCTGTGGTTTTTGATAATGCGAACCTGCGGGTGCTCCGCGACGATGGCACCATCACGCTCGTGGACACGGGCGCGTTCTTCGCGAACAACCAGCAATCCACGCTCGCGTTCAGCATCAACTTCACCGCCAACACGTGGTCGGCGTCGCTCAATGGCGCGGTGCTGTTCACCACCGCGCCGTTCAATGCCACCGGGGCCGCGCGCGATTTGGGCGACGTGGATTTGGTCTGGCGCATCGGCAACGCGGCGACCCCGGGAGACAATTATCTGGTGTTCGACAACTACGCGCTCACCGCCGTCGCCGCCGCGACCGTGCCGGTGATTTCCAAGGAACCGTTGCCGCTCACGGTCACGGTGGGCGGCCTCGCGGTGTTCGAGGCCGAGGCGACGGGCACCGGCCCGCTGCAATTCCAGTGGCGCGTCAACGGCACGAATCTCGTGAGCCAGACGAACGCGTCGTTGAGCCTGCTGAACGTGACGACCAACGACGCGGGTCTCTACAGCCTCGCGGTGAGCAACTTCGTCGGCGCGGCGTTCAGTCAGGCGGTGCAGTTGACCGTGACGCCGCAGGCGCCGAGCGCGATCTTTGGCGCGCCCACGCTCACGTCGCGGGGTTTGCAATTTCAAGTGACCGGCACGCCGGGCCAAACGTACCGGCTCGAAACCTCGTCCGACCTGCGGACATGGACGGAAGTCTCCACGCTCCTGAACCAGAACGGCACGCTGCTGCTCATCGATCCCGGCGCGACGAACACGATTCGAAGATTTTACCGAATGCGGGAGGGGAATTTTTGAGGCTGCGCAACAGCAACAACAGTGCGGTGACTTCCCGCGAGTGCTCTGGGTATGGAGTCCCGGCTTCAGCCGGTGAGACCTCCTCCCGCCAAAACGTCGCGGGAAATTTCCAAGGTCTCCGCGCAGGCGCACGCCCCGCCGCCTGAAGGCGGGACTCCGTACGCGGGTTACAAGGCCGCGCCCCGCACCCCGTTTGCCTTTGATGATTCGCCCGTGCGGCCCCGTCGGAATGCCCGATTCATGAACCCGCCCCTCTTCTCCTCCGCCCTGAGCCGCCGCGGCTTTTTGGCCGCGTCCACCGCGGCGCTCGCGGGCCTGAGTTTTGGACCGTCGGCATTTGGCGTCGAGGCGCGGCCGGTGCCCGCGCGGCGGAAGCCGGCCAAATCCACGATTCTGTTTTTCCTCTGCGGCGGCTCTTCTCACATTGATATGTGGGACATGAAGCCCGACGCGCCGCGCGAATATCGCGGAGAGTTCGCGCCGATCCGCACCTCCGCGCCGGAGTTGCGCATTTGCGAGCACCTGCCGCTGACCGCCAAACAAGCGCATCATTTCGCGCTCGTTCACGGCGTCACCGATTACGGCCGCGCGACGGGCGATCATCACGCGGGCTATTACTACAACCTCACCGGCCACGCACCCGACCCCACGTTTCGCCAGCAGGGCAACGATCGCCGCCCGTATCCGGACGACTGGCCGCACCTCGGTTGCGTCATCGGCTCGCGTCGTCCGCCGCACGAAAAACTCCCGCCCGTCATCACGCTGCCGCACAAGCCGAGCAAAGCGCCCTACACGCGCCCCGGCCAGTTCGCCGGCCGCCTCGGCATGGAGCACGACCCGTTTTTCCTGAGCGGCAGTTTCGAGGAACCGCTCAAATTCAGCGCGCCGACCCTCACGCTCGACGCCGACATGACCGCGGGCCGCATGACGGATCGCCGCGCGTTGTTGAGCGCGTTGAACGGCGCGCGCCGCGCACTCGATCACGAACTCGCCGTGCAAAATTACGTGCGCCAACAGGAGAAAGCCTTCGCGCTCCTCGCCTCCAGCGCGACCGCGGGCGCGTTCGACATCGCCGGTGAATCCGCCAAAACCATCGCGCGCTACGGCACGACGATCAACGGCACCAGCCTGCTGATGGCGCGCCGACTCGTCGAGGCGGGCGTGCCGTTCATCACCGTTTTTTGGAAGGAGAACGAAGCCATCGCCGAGCGCTGCAAGAGCGCTGGCGGCTGGGACACGCACGGCAACAACTTCAATTGTTTGCGGGATTATCTCCTGCCCGAGTTCGACCGCGGCTTCTCCGCGTTGCTCGAGGATCTTTCGCAACGCGGCCTGCTCGACGACACGCTCGTGATGGTCACCAGCGAAATGGGCCGCAAACCCAAGGTCGGCGATCCGCGCTCCGGGGGACGCTTCGGCGCGGGGCGCGATCACTGGACCGCGTGCATGAGCGTGGTGCTGGCGGGCGGCGGAATTCGCGGCGGCCAAACGTACGGAAAAACGGACGCGCACGCCGAGTATCCCGCGGAAAATCCCGTCGGCCCCGAGGACATCGCGCGCACCGTGTATCACGCGATGGGCATTGAAAATCTCGACGCCGTCGATGCGCAGGGAAGGCCGTACAATCTGCTCGAGGA
>JAYVOY010000402.1:0-4758 GCA_043757645.1 Verrucomicrobiota bacterium | reverse complement strand
GCGCGTGCCCTTGATGTCGAGCCTCCCGCTCGGCGAAACCCTCACCGGCGTTTTGCGCTCGCAACCCTTCGCGCTGCCGAAGTCGTTGAGCTTTTATCTGTGCGGTCACGACGCGCAGCCGGGCCAGCGCCCGCTCGGAAAAAATGTCGCGCGCCTCGTGGATGCCGCGACGCGACAAGTCCTGCGCACCGCGGCTGTGCCCGCCACTGACACCGCGAAGAAAATCACGTGGGACTTGGCGGAGTTCGCCGGGAAATCCGCCTACTTCGAGGCCGTGGATGGCAACGAGGGAAAAGCCTACGCGTGGCTCGCGTTCGGCCGCTTCGAGCCGGAACTGCCGCAACTCGCGCTCGTGGAGCCGCAGTCCGCCACGCAGCGCCAGAGCAGCGGCGCGGATTTCGCGCGCGCCCTCAAGCTCGCCGCGTTGCAGCCCGTGATCGCAAAATTATTCGCCACCACGACCGACGCGCCCACGCGCATCGCCGCGGGCCGCGCGTGGCTCGCGCTCGGGCCGCGGGACGCGCTGCCCGCCGTCGAGCGCATCGTGCTTGACGCCGCGCAGCCGGAATCCCTGCGCGCGGAACTCGCCGCGCAACTCGGCGAAACCACCGACGCGAGCCAGCTTCAAGTCGTCGTCGCCGCGCTCACGAACGCGCCCACGCGCCTGCAGGCGAAGTTCGCCAGCGCCCTCGCCGCGACGCCCGGGGGCGTGGAGCAATTGCTCGCCGCCGCCGAGGCCGGCCGCGTCCCCGCGCGCCTGCTGCAACCCCGCGCGCTCGCCGACCGCCTCGCCGCCAGCGACGCGCGCAACGCCCGCGACCGCCTCGCCTCGCTGACCAAAAATCTTCCCGCCGCGGACGCGGAGATTCAGAAGCTCATCGACAAAGTGCGCGCCGGATTCAATCCCGCCGCCGCGCGCGCGGATCGCGGTGCCGAGGTGTTCACGAAGAATTGCGCCGTGTGCCATCAGATTGGCGGCACGGGCGGCTTGATCGGCCCGCAGCTCGACGGCATCGGTGGACGCGGCCTGGAACGCGTGCTCGAGGACGTGCTCGATCCGAATCGCAATGTGGACAAAGCCTTCCGCGCGACGCTGTTCCTCATGAAGGACGGCGAGGTCAACAGCGGCCTCTTCCGCCGCGAGGAAGGCGAGACCGTCGTCGCCGCCGACAGCACCGGCAAAGAAATGCGCCTGCCGAAAAACCAAATCAAAGAACGCCGCGAATCCGAGACCTCCCTCATGCCCGGCAACCTCGGCGACGTAATCCTCCGCGCCGAACTCAACGATCTCCTCGCCTACCTCCTCGCCCAACGCCCCGCCGCGAACGCCGGCGGGCGGTGAATGCGGAGGCCCTTTGGAGTGCGGTGACTCGTCACCGCTTTCCCGCACCGCACGGACGTAAAGGTCAGAACCCCGAACGAGGCCGCGCCCAGCGACGGCCCTACCATCCCCGCCCCGGTAGGGCGGGCAGTCCTCTGCCCGCCGCGGCGTGGCCTGCCAACCCACGGCGCGCACGGAGTGACGCGCCCCACCCCGGTAGGGCTGCGTGGCGCACGGCCTCGTTCCCCCAATCTGCTTTTTCTGGTCCGCTGTGCTCATCGTGTCTCTGTGGTCCTCCGGCGCCCCTCCGGGGCAGGGCTTCGCGCACGCGCCAAACCGGGGGCCGCGCTCGCATCCGCTCGCTGGCCCCCGGCTAATCTTCTCCGCCGCCGCTCCACGGCAGAGAATGGTCGCCCATCGCCCACAAAACGCGCGCGCGCCCCGCCGCCTAAACCGTAACGATTCAGAAGGACCGCCGCCGTCTCGGCGGCTCACACCGTCCAAAAGAAGCGGCGGCGGGCCTTTTCCGCCGTTCAAAATGGTCCCGGAATGGGGAACCAAAAGAGGCCGTGCGAATGGCCCGCGCGGACTTCCCACGCCGTGAGCCGCCGAGACGGCGGCGGTCCGCCCATTGTCTGGTTACGGTTCAAGATCAGGCGCGCAACTTCGTTTCTGGTGGCGATGCGGGGTGTTGCCGCAACGGCGAAACCGCGGCGGCGGTTGTCGGGATTCTTTGGCGTTTTCCACCCGGCCCAAGCCGGGACTCCGTTCGAAGACGACTCAACCCGAACTCCGAAGTCGGGGTTGCGCGCCGCGCCGCGCCGCGGGGAGCGCACGCCGCTGGCGTGCCGTTTTTGGCGGCTCGCCGAAAACTCGTGCCACTCACTTTTCTGCGCGGAGAAGAAAGTTAGAGCTGGGACACGATGGTTTGGGCGGGCCGCCCAAACCCGCACGCGGGCCGCGTGCGCTCCCCATTCTCATTTCGGAATTCGGGCTCAACGCCCCACGCCGGCCATGAGGGATTTCGTGAAGGCGGTCACTTGCGCGACCATTTCGGGGGCGCGGCCGAGGCGGGCGATTTGATTGACGATGGCGCTGCCGACGACGACGGCCTCGGCGTTTTGCGCGACGAGGGCGGCTTGTTCCGGCGTGGAAATTCCGAAACCGACGGCGATCGGGAGCGCGGTGTGGGCGCGAATTTTCGCGGTCATCTGGCCGATGGTGTCGGAGACTTGCGCCTGCATGCCGGTGACGCCTTCGCGCGAGACGTAGTAGATGAAGCCGGTGGCGCGCCTGACGATGAGGGCGATGCGCTCCTCGGGCGTGGTCGGCGCGACGAGGTAGATGACATCCAGCCCGGCGTCGCGCATGAGGGTTTCGTAGTTGTCGGACTCCTCGGGCGGGAGATCGAGGACGAGGAGGCCATCGACGCCCGCGGCGGCGGCGTTGCGGATGAACTGCGCGACGCCGCAGCGATGGAGGAGATTGTAGTAAACGTAGAGCACGAGCGGAATTTGCGCCTCGCGGCGGATGGCGCGCACGGTGTCGAGAATTTTGGGCGGCGTGGTGCCGGACTCGAGTCCGCGCTGCGCGGCGAGTTGGTTCACGAGGCCGTCGGCGAGCGGATCGCTGAAGGGCACGCCGATCTCCAGCACGTCCACACCCGCGCGATCAAAGGCGAGGGCGAGCTGGCGCGTGGCCTCGAGGTCGGGATCACCGCCGCCGATGTAAACGACGAAACCCTTCCGGCCCTGCGCCCGCAACCAGGCAAAACGATCAGCAATGCGATTCACGGCGCGAGACCGTGCCAGTGGGCGCGCGGAGTGTCGAGGGCGGGCGGGCGGGGCGGGGTTTGCGCTTCGCCCCTACTTGTTTGCCCGATCCAATTCCGCAAACAAACTGCTCAAATTATTGATCTGCGTTTCCTTCCGCGTCGCCGGCCCGAGCACCTTGCGCAGGTACTCGATCGCGTCCGCCTCCGACTGCACCGAGCGCGGCAGCGTCGCGCCCGCCGCGTTCGGATGCCCGCCGCCCTGCACCTGCGCCGCGACCTTGAGCGCCTCGCCGCCGCGACTGCGCAGACTCACGATGAACACATTGTTGCCCTTGCGAAACAGCGTCACGAGCACCGCGTACGGCGTCGCCTGCTGCTCGAGCAATTGGTGAACGATCAAATTCACATTGCCCACGACCGTGTCCACAAAGCCCACGCCCGGCGCGAGCCGCGTGATGTTTGCGCGCGCCCACGCCAGCCCGATGGGATCCTCGATGCGCCGCTTCACCGCGATCACCTCGAGCAACGGATGCGCCAGCAACCGCTCGATCTGCCCCTCGACCAGCGCGTGCAAATTCCAGAACTGATACGTCTTCACCAAATTCGCGTAGTCGAGCGCCAGCGCAAAATCCGGGTCCTCCTCCAAAAACAAATCCGCCACATTGTTCAATTGCACGAGCCGATCGAGCTCCGGCGACGCCAGTCCGTGTTGCCGGCACAATTCGTAGCACAACAGCCCCGCCGACTTTGTAAGATCGTGAATCACCGTTGCCTGCTTGGTCACGACGTCCGTCGTGTGATGATCGATGATCACCCAGTTGGGCTTGTCGAGGCGCGCTTCCAGACTGAAATCCGTCACCCACGCGCTGCGCTCATTCAACGCCCGCGTCTTCCACGCCGTGTAATTGTACGCCGCCAGCGGCACCGGGATGCCGAACAATTTCTGCGCGAGCCGTTGCAACAAAACGCCCGCCACCAAGCCATCCAAATCGCTTTCGTGCGTGAAAATAATATCCGGTTTCGGCAATGCCATCATGCCGCGACCGTACGGGAATCCCGCCGCCCCTGCCAGCGGTAGTTCGCACCGCGCGCCGCAAGCGCCGCCCCCGCGCTCACAAAAAATCCGGCGAAAAATCCGCGGCAAAAAAATGAAGCCGAAACCCGTCTTCATCCCGGTCCTGAAATCCTTCCGCCAAACCCAAACTCCGCAGCCGACTGGCTGCTAATTTCGGGCGAACGCACCCGGGGCGCGGCGGTTTCAGGAACTTTTTCCCGGGGCAAAATTTCCCGGCGCGGAAGCCGTCGCGCGCCTGAACCTCGAGACCCTGCGCACCGCGGGCGTGTCGCGGCAGAAGGGCGGCTACCTCCTCGACCTCGCGCAGAAGACGCTCGGCGGCACCGTGCCCACGCTCGCCGAGTGCGATGGTCTCGCTGACGCCGAACTCATCGAGCGGTTCACGTGCGTGAAAGGCGTCGGGCGCTGGACCGTGGAGATGCTCCTCATTTTCAATCTCGGCCGGCCTGACGTGCTGCCGGTTCACGACCTCGGCGTGCGGCGCGGCTATCAAGTGGCCTATCGCAAACGAAAAATGCCGGAGCCGAAAAAACTCGAAATCATCGGGCGGCGCTGGGCACCGCATCGCACGCTCGCCGCGCGCTATCT
>JAYVOY010000401.1:0-4760 GCA_043757645.1 Verrucomicrobiota bacterium | reverse complement strand
CGCTGGCGGCGTTGAGGGAATCCATTTCGACGAGCATCGGGATGGCGATGCGCTCGTCGCAAAGGGCGAGTACTTCGTCGGAAATTCCGTAGCCCTCGTTGCCGAAGATGATGCAGCAATCGCCCGTGAAATCGGCCTGCACGATGGTTTTGCCGTTGGGTTCCGGATGCGCGGCAAAAATGCGCAGACCGCGGGCGCGCAGATAACGGAGCGTGGTGGCGAGGCTCGCGCACTCAAACGTGGGCAGATGAAAAATCACGCCCATCGAACTGCTCACACTGCGGCGCAAATACGGGCTGCACGAGGTCTCGCTCACGAGCAGCGCCTGCGTGCCGAACGCGCCGCAACTGCGGATGAGCGCGCCGAGATTCTCCGCGTTGCTGAAGCCATCCACCGCCGCGAAAAGAAACGGGCGCGGCAGCGTGTCCAGGAGTGCTTCGAGGCTCGGGCGCACGGGGATTTTCGCGACGGCCAGCGCGCCCTGGTGCATCGGGTAGCCGATGATGGTCTCGAGCAATTTTTTAGGGCCGAGAAAAACGCGAATATTTTCAGGCCTCGCGGCGAGAAATGGTTCGAAGCGTTGCAGCCACTCGTCGGTGAGCAGCATCGTCTCGATGAAATAATCCGTGTGCAGCAACCGCGTGATGACCTTGGCGTTGGTGGCGACGAAGATGCCGCGGCGCTGATGATCCTGCGACCACTTGAGCGTGCGGTAGGGTTCGAGTTCGGGCAGGTCGAGGGACGTGATCGGCTCGGCGTGAAACATGTGCGGGGGCAAAGCTCAAAGGACCAAGTTCAAAGCTCAAGGGAAATTCCAAGGAACCAAACGTGGCGGGTGCGGTGTGACAATGCGCTCCGCTGTGGGGTCCGGCTCGGCACACAAGAAGATTCCCTTCAACGCAGAGGCGCGGAGAACGCGGAGAAACGCGTAGAATTGTAGTCGTCCTCGCGGCGTCCTCGGTTTGCTTCACAACCTCTTTCTCCGCGAATCTCCGCGCCCTCCGCGCCTCTGCGTTGAAGCCGAGGCACGCTGTTCAACAGCGTGGTCAATGCTCCAAGCATTTCACTCCGTCCTTGGAACTTGGCCCTTCCCTTGAGCTTTGACTCTTTGAGCTTTGCTCTTTGCGCTTCTCCCCGGCACGCGCTCCGGTAATCGACTTGCGCGCGTGGTCGCGCTGGCTACGCTGCGACCATGCCGAAACAAACATGGTACATCGCCGCCATTCTCTCGCTCTGCGCGGTGCTCGCGTTCGTGGGACTCAACTCGTGGCAGCGCTCGTCGGAACTCGAAAAAACGCAGGCCGGCTTGAAGCTGGCGCAAGGCTCGGCCGAGCAGACGGCGGCGCAACTCGACGCCACGAACCGCAAACTCGCCGAAAAAGACGCGCTCGTCGCGCAGCTCGAAAAGGAGCGCCAAGACGCGGCCACCGCGCAGAAATCGCTCGAAGACCAGATGCGCGCCTCGCTGCAATCCAAGGACATCACGATCTCGCAATTGCAGGGCAAACTGACGGTGAACATTCTGGACCGCATCCTGTTCGACTCGGGCGAGGCGCAGTTGAAACCCGAGGGCGAGCAGGTGTTGCAGAAAATCGCGGGTGTGTTGTCGCAGTTTCCGAACCGGCAGATTCACGTCGTCGGCCACACGGATGACGTGCCGTTGAGCGCGAATTTGCGGCAGCGGTTTGCGAGCAACTGGGAGTTGTCCACCGCGCGCGCGACGGCGGCGGTGCGCTTTTTGCAGGAGACCGCAAACGTCGATCCGCGGCGCTTGGGCGCGGTGGGTTACGGGGAATTTCATCCGATCGCGCCGAACACCAGCGCGGAAGGCCGCGCGCAAAACCGCCGCATCGCGCTCGTGGTGCTGCCCGAGGAATTGGCCGGCGCCGACGTGCCGCCGCCGGGTGATGTGAAGCCCAAAGTGACCCCGCCCGCTTCGTCCACACCCGCGCCCGCACCCGCACCCGCACCGTCATCGGGAACATCGACTCCGCCGCCAGCTCCCGCCGCGCCGATCGCGCCGGGCAAACCCGCGCCCGTGCCCGCCGAGGCCCCCGCGCCGGTGCCGCCGTTGGAACCGGTGAAAAAGAATTAGCGCGCGACACACGAGCGCACGCCACCGCGAAGCGCCTGATTTTACCGGCGATTGTCCGCATGGAGGCAGGTTTCACCCCGCGACCTCGGAACCAAAATTTTCCCCGCGCGCACCGATGAAAACGCTGCACCTCTATCTCACCCGGCAGGTTGTGGCGGCGCTGTTGCTCAGCGTCGCGGTGTTCATCTTCGTCTTGCTGCTGGGCAACGTGATGAAGGAAATCCTCGCGCTCCTGCTCAATCACCAGGCCACGCTGTTCGGCGTCGCGCAGGCCGTGGCGCTGTTGATTCCCTTCGTCCTCGTCTTCGCGCTGCCGATGGGAATGCTCACCGCCACGCTGCTCGTCTTCGGCCGTTTCAGCGCGGACCACGAGCTGACCGCGGTGCGTGCCGGCGGCATCAGCCTGCTCGCGCTCATCACGCCGATTTTGATTTTGAGCCTCGCACTCAGCGGCCTCGCGGGCGCGATCAACACCGAGATCGCCCCGCACTGCCGCGTCGCCTACAAGCGGCTTCTCTTCCGCCTCGGCCTGCAAAATCCCGGCGCGCTCCTCCGCGAAAAAACCTTCATCAGCGAATTTCCCGGTTACGTGATTTACCTCGGCAAGCTCAAGGGCGAGGACGCCGAGAACATCGTCATCAACCGCATCGAGAACACCGAACTCGTCCAGCGCACCCGCGCCACCAAGGGGAAAATCACTTACGACGCCGCCAAGCAACAATATCTCTTCCTCCTCTACGACGCCCAAAACACCATCCGCGTCCACCGCACTCCGACGCAGCCGCACGCCGCCCACAACGCGCCCGCGCTCACTTCGACAAACGCCGCCGGCGCCACTAACACGACTGCGGCCACCAATGCCCCCGTGCCGCCCGCAGCGCAAATCGAGGACGATTGGGAAGTCATCTCCTTCGGCGAAATCACCGTGCCCGTGGATTTCAAACACGCCGCGCCGCCCGAGCAAAAGCCGAAAATCAGCGAGATGACTCTCCGGCAATTGCTGCGCGAATTGCGCGCGACCGAGCGCCTCGGCGTGGACGCCACGCCGATCAAAGTGCAAATCCACCGGCAGGTTTCCTTCGCCTTCGCGTGCGTTGGATTCACGCTCATCGGCATTCCGCTCGGCATCCGCGCGCACCGCCGCGAGACGAGCATCGGCATGGCGCTGTCGCTCATTCTCGTCGTGATTTATTACAGCTTCATCATCGTGGGTCAGGCGCTGGAAACGCGGCCCGAATTTTTCCCGCACCTGATTCTGTGGATTCCAAATTTCCTCTTTCAAACCATCGGCGGCGTTCTTCTCTGGCGCGCGAATCGGGGCATCTAAAGCGCGGGTGCGGGCACGGAAAAATTCGACCGGAGTTGTGTCGCGCGAAGTCGGCGCAGCAGGCGAAGGAAGAACCGGCAGAAAAGGTCTGCTTTACGTCGCTCCCTTCGCCGACTTCGCGCGACACAATTTCGAACCGCGACCGGAGCGCGGGAAAAGTTAAAGCCTCGCTCCCTCGTCTCTTGCAAATGGCGGCGGCGGCAAATCACCGCCGCGCCGCCGTCTCTTCCTCCGCCAGCAAGCGCCAGCAATACCACAGCATTCGCGGCAGGTGGAACGGGCCTTTCCACAACGTGCCTTTCGCGCGCGAGGCGACTTTGCCGTCGCGCCGGAGGCACCCGAACCACTCGCCGAATTCGGGGTCGGGAAAGTGTTGAAAGCTCCAGTCATGGACCTGCCGGTGCATCTCCGCGTAGCGCGCCTCGCCGGTCAATTTCCACGCCAGCAATGTCGCGATGATGGCCTCGTTGTGCGGCCACCAAAATTTCATGTCCTGCCAATATTCCTGCACGGGCAGCCCGCGCAGATCGGTGAAGTAGAGCAGCCCGCCAAACTCGCGGTCCCAGCCGCGCGCCCACATCCAGTCGAGAATTTTCGCGCCCAGCGCGATCAGGCGCGCGTCGTGGCGATGACGGCCCTCGTGCATGAGGAACCACGCGCACTCGATCGCGTGGCCGGGGTTGAGCGTGCGCCCGTCGAAATGGTCAATCACACTTCCATCCGGCGCGACGTTCTCGAGCAACACCTCCAGCTCCGGCTTCAAAAAATCCCGCTCCATCGCCGCGATGTTCCAGTCGATCCACTCGGTGCAAGTGCGCCCGCCCACGCTCACGTCGCCGAGATTGGCGCGCAGTTCCTGCGCGGTCGCGAGGCCGATCATGTGCGGGCCGATGCCCTGCATCGGCCGCGTCGCCGCGAACTTCGGCGGCATCACTCCGGGCGTGAAACTGTGGTGCAGATACGTGGCGAAACAGCGCCGCGCGTCCTCCGCGGCGCGCGGTTCGACGGTGTTGTGGAGCGTCGCAAACATCCACGCCGCGCGGCCTTGAAACCACACCGCCTTGTCCGTGTCCACGACCGCGCCGTCGCGGTCGAGCGCGGTGATGATGCCGCCGTGCTCGCGGTCCAGCCCGTGTTTCAGCCAGAATGGGATGACATTTTCGAGCAACGCGGCGCGATAAACCGCCGCCAGCGCGGCGCAACTTTCGGGATTGGTAAGATCGGTGGTCATGGAGTGGCCGCAGTCTGCGCGGGAAAAATGCACTTGCAAAAGGATTGCGCCAATCGTGCAAACGCGTTGCCGCACGCGGCCGCCCCAAGTGCGGGGCGCGCGGTGCG
>JAYVOY010000400.1:0-4763 GCA_043757645.1 Verrucomicrobiota bacterium | reverse complement strand
GAACTGCCGTTCATCGACAATTTGGTGAACCTGCTCGTCGCGGAGGATTTGCGCGGCGTGGCGATGAGCGAGGTGCTGCGCGTGCTCGTGCCCGACGGCGTCGCGCTCGTGCGGCAGGACGGCAAGTGGGTGAGGACGGTGAAGAAACGCCCGGCGACGCTCGATGAGTGGACGCACTATTACTACGACGCGAAGGGCAACGCGACGTCGCACGATCAGGTGGTCGCGCCGCCGGAGCGGTTGCAGTGGGTGGGCAGCCCGCGCTGGTCGCGGCATCACGACCGGATGTCGAGCCTGAGCGCGATGGTGTCGGCGGGCGGGCGGATTTTTTACATCATGGATGAGGGTTCGAGGATTTCGATTTTGCTGCCCGCGAAATGGGCATTGATCGCGCGTGACGCGTTCAATGGTTCGCTGTTGTGGAAGCAAAGCATCGACCAGTGGCAGAGCAATCTGTGGCCGCTGAAATCGGGGCCGACGCAACTGGCGCGGCGGCTCGTCGCGGATGGCGAGCGGGTGTTCGTGACGCTCGGGATTGACGCGCCGGTGAGCGAGGTCGAGGCGGCTTCGGGAAAGGTGGCGCGGGTGTTCGCGGGCACGAAGGGCACGGAGGAAATCCTGCACGTCGGCGGCGTGTTGTTTTGTCTCGTGAATCCGCGGCCGTGGGTGCTCGAGGAGTTCGCGCCGAAACACAACACGGGCGATCAGAAGCGCGTGGAGACGGAGTACAATTGGGATCAAAAGCCGCGCGATTTGGTGGCGGTCGAGGTCGCGTCCGGCCGCGTGTTGTGGCGCAAGGTAGAGGTGAAGGTCGCGCCGCTCTCGCTCGCGGCGGATGGCCGGCGCGTGGTGTTTTACGACGGCGACAAATTGATCCAGCTCGATCCGGCGACGGGCACGCAGCGCTGGGCCGGGCCGCCCGCGCCGAAGCGGAAATTGTTCGAGTACAATTTCGGACCGCGCGTGGTGCTGCACAACAACGTGGTGCTCTACGCGGGCGGCGATGGTTCGATGAAGGGCCTCGACATTGATTCCGGGAAGGAGTTGTGGAGCGCGCCGCACAACAAATCCGGCTACCGCTCGCCGGAGGATTTGATCGTGGCCAACGGCCTCGTGTGGAACGCGGCGACGCTGTCCGGCAACATGGCGGGCGAGTTCATCGGGCGCGATCCGGTGACGGGCGAGATCAAGGTGCAATTCCCGCCGGACGTGAACACGTATTGGTTTCACCACCGCTGTTACATCGCGAAGGCGACGGACCGGTTTTTGTTGCCGTCGCGCACGGGCATCGAGTTCGTGGACATCAAGGCCAAGCATTGGGACATCAATCACTGGGTCCGCGGCGCGTGTTTGTACGGCGTGCTGCCGTGCAACGGGCTGACCTACGCGGGGCCGCACAATTGCGCGTGTTATCCCGAGGCCAAGCTCGACGGCATGAACGCGCTCGCGCCGGGCACGATGTCCGCGCATCCGAAACCGCGCGCGGACGCCGAGCGCCTCGTGCGCGGACCGGCCTACGACGCGGCGGGCGCGGACGCCGACGCGGACGCGAACGACTGGCCGACGTATCGGCACGACGCGGCGCGCAGCGGTTACACGAGCCAGACGCTGCTGCCCGATCTCGGCAAGGCGTGGGAACTCAAGCTGGGCGGGCCGTTGAGCGCGCTCACGATCGCGGCGGGAAAAGTTTTCGTGTCGCAGATTGACCGCCACACAGTTCACGCGATTGACGCGGTGACGGGCGAGCCGAAGTGGCATTTCGTCGCGGGCGGGCGCGTGGATTCGCCGCCGACTTTCTGGAAGGGGCGCGTGCTGTTCGGCGCGCGCGACGGCAGCGTGTATTGCCTGCGCGGGCGCGACGGCGCGCTGGTGTGGCGTTACCGCGCCGCGCCGAGTGACCGGCGGCTCGGGGCGTTCGAGCAATTGGAATCCGTGTGGCCGGTTCACGGCGCGGTGCTGGTGGAGAACGACACGGTGAGTTTCGTCGCGGGCCGCTCGGTGTTTCTCGACGGCGGACTGCGGTTTTTCCGGCTCGAGGCGGCGACGGGAAAAAAACTCGTCGAGGAAAACTATGACGACAAAGACCCGGAGACGGGCCGCGACTTGCAGGAGCGCGTGAAGACGCTGCAAATGCCGGTCGGCCTGAACGACGTGCTGTCGAGCGACAAGAAGTGGACTTATCTGCGCACGCAAAAAATCGGCGCGGACGGCAAGCGCGTCGATATCGGGCCGGTGTCCGGCGACGCGATCGCGCAGGGCGCGGCGCAGCGCGGCGAGGGCGCGCACATTTTCGCGCCGATGGGTTTCCTCGACGACTCGTGGTTTCACCGGAGCTACTGGGTTTACGGGAAAAGTTTTGCGGGCGGGCACAACGGATATTTCCAGGCCGGCAAATACGCGCCGTCGGGCCGCATCCTCGTGTTCGATGAGAAGAACGTGTACGCCTACGGGCGCGAGCCGCAGTACTACAAGTGGACCACGACGATGGAGCACCAGCTCTTCTCCGCGCCGAAGGAGGCGCCGGAAGTGCCGGGCGTCGGCGCGGGCGCGGCGGCACCGGCGAAGACCGGACCTGCGGGCAAAGGCGGTCCCGCAGCGAAGGCGGCGGCGCGCGGCATGGCGGTGGTGTTTCCCGATGCGGACAAATTGAACCCGGCGGGCAAGCCGCTGACGGTCGAGGCGTGGGTGTTGCCGGAGGCGAAGGACGGTTCGGTGATTTCGCAGGGCGGGCCGTTGAACGGCTTCGCGCTGGTGATTCAACAGGGGCACGCGGCGTTTCACGTGCGCAGCGCCAAGAACCTCGGCTCGGTCGTCGCGCCGAAGGAACTCGGCGAGGGCTGGCATCATCTCGCGGGCGTGGCGTCCGCGGACGGGCGGCTGCGGCTCTACGTCGATGGCCAGCTCGCACTCGAAGGGCATGGGCCGGGATTGATCGCGGCGCGTCCGAAAAACCCGCTGCTGCTCGGCGCGGAGGCGAATGTCGC
The DNA here is from genome assembly GCA_043757645.1 of Verrucomicrobiota bacterium. Classification (GTDB taxonomy): domain Bacteria; phylum Verrucomicrobiota; class Verrucomicrobiia; order Limisphaerales; family BJHT01; genus BJHT01. The sequence goes on along the minus strand of JAYVOY010000400.1, from coordinate 1,779 downwards.
GGACGAGGCGACCGGGACTTTTTCCGGCTCGCTGGATGTCGTCGCGGTGCATCATCGCGCGTTGAACGCGGAGGAAATTCAACGGCACGCGGACAATCCGGCGGGCGTGAAACCGGACAAAGACGTGGTGTTGTTCTGCTCGTTCGACAAGGCGGACGCGCGCGACGAATCGGAGAGCCGCGCGCACGGCGTGATGTCCGGCGTGCAATCGGGCAAGGGCAAGGTGAACGCGGGCCTGGTGTTCCGCGCGCCGAAACCCGCGAACGCGCTCACGGCCAAGCTGCCGGCCCCGCGCGGTGGCGCGGGAATTTTCGTGCAGCAGAATTGGCATCGTTACGTGCCCGTCGTGACGCGCGCGATGGCGATGGCGGGCAAGACGATTTTCCTCTCGGGACCGCCGGACATGGTGGACGAGGAGTACGCGTTCGAGCGGTTGACGCAAAAGGACAAGTCGATCCTGCCGCTACTGGCCAAGCAGGACGCGGCGCTCGACGGCAAGGGCGGCGGGCGGCTCTTCGCGGTTTCGACCGAGAACGGCGGACAGAACGCGGAGATCGATCTGGAGAGTCCGCCGGTGTGGGACGGCATGGCGGTGGCGCAGGGGCGCTTGTATATCGCGGACATGGACGGCGTGGTGCGCTGTCACGGGCGCGCGAAGGAATAACGGGGGCGGCACAGCATTATGAATTTTTTCCAAGGCAAAAAAAAGCGACCGATGGACCGCAGCAAACGGGGCAAGCAACCGTTTCGCAAATCGTTCGCGCGCGACGAGCGCGCAGGCGTGCCCGAGCGGCGGGGCTTCGGTGGCGAACGCGGCGCGGGACCGCCGCGCGGAAATTTTTCCCGCGACGAACGCGGTGGTCCGCCGGGACGCAGGCCGTTTGTCGCGCGCGAGGAACGGGGCGGCCCACCGGGACGAAAGCCGTTCGGGGCGGGCGAGCGCCGTGGGCCGCCGGAGGCGCGGTGGTTTGGGCGCGATGAGCGAAGTGCGCCGGGCGAGCGGAGGCCGTTCGCCGCGGGTGAGCGCAGGCCGTTTGCGGCCCGTGAACAGGGGGGCGCGCCGGGGCGCGGAAATTTTTCCCGCGAGGAACGCAGCGGTCCGCCGGGGCGAAAACCTTTCGCCGCGGGCGAGCGCCGCGGGCCGGCGGAGGCGCGGAAATTTGGGCGCGAGGAACGGAGCGCGCCCGGCGAGCGACGGCCCTTTGTCGCGCGTGAACGTGGCGGTGCGCCGGGGCGAAAACCCTTTGTCCCGCGGGACGAACGCGGCGGTCCCTCGCAACGAAAACCTTTCGTCGCGGGTGAGCGAAAGCCGTTTGTCGCAGGCGAGCGCGGGGCCGCGTCCGAGCGGAAGCCGTTTCCGACGGGCGTGCGGCGGCCGTTCGTTCCGCGCGAGCGGCGCGAATCTTCCGGGCCAAAAACTTTTTACGGCGACGAGTCCGGCGGCGCGCCGGAGAAACCCTTCTTTGCCGGCGACCGCGAGTTGCCGTCGGACCGCGAGGTGGGCGTGGTGCTGGAGAGTTTGCCCAAGCCGCCGCGGCGCACGCTGCCGAAAACCCTGGTGCATTGGCGCGCGAAGGAAATGGGCACGGCGCGCACGGGACTGGCGCGGGCGTTGTCGAAGCTCGGGTATTGTTCGCGCAAGCAGGCGTGGGATTTAATCATCGCGGGCCGCGTCGCGGTGAACGGCGTGGTCGCGCTCGATGGCGAGCATCCGGTGGTGATCGAGTGGGACGAACTCGCGGTGGACGGCGTGCCGGCGAGGAAACAGGACAAGGTGTA
>JAYVOY010000399.1:0-4765 GCA_043757645.1 Verrucomicrobiota bacterium | reverse complement strand
CGGGCACGGCGATTTTCGCGGACCAGAGGATGCCGTTGACGACCACGCGGCGCTGGCCTTCCGCGCCCCAGTTCTTGTGCAGGTCCGCGCCGGTGAAGCCGAAGCCGCGACCGCCGTCGGGGCGTTCGTAAGCCCAGCCGATCACCTCGGCGCGGCCATTGTGTTTTTTCGCGTCGGGCGTCGAGCGCGACTTGTCCGGCACCTGGCCGGTGACGAGCGGCACGAAGCCTTTGTCCGCGAAATGCAAATTGTAGAGCCAGCCGTCGCCGGGCGCGGCGAAGGGTTTCACGCCGCGCGTGATCGCGTGCTCGGGAAAATCCTTGAACTCCATGTCCCAATGTCCGCGCGCGCCGATGTCGCGGAACCACACGCCGCCGAGCCATTCCTTGATCTGCTTGTCCGGTCCCTGCGGAAAATCCACCGCTTGATGCAACAGCACGAAACCCGCGCCGGCATTGACCAGTTTCTCGATCACCGCCCAGCGCGCGGGGTCGATGAACGGTTGTTTGCCGCCGCCGTCGCCGAAGTAAACCACCGCCTTCGCGTTCGCGAAAATCTTCTCATTCTTCGGCCAGCCATCGCGCGCCATCACGGGCCACACGCCGGGCGTGGCCTGGAGCCATTTCAGCAGCAACGCGCAGCCCGCGAAGTATTCGTGCTGGCCGGACTTGTTGCTCGGCGTGCCGGCGAGCAGCACGATCTTCGCAAGCGCCGGATCGGTCGCCTCGACTTCGAGCGGCACGGCGGATTGATCAAACGGATCGGCCCCGCGCGACAACGGCGCGGCGGCGGCGAGAATTCCGAGGGTGAGGGCGCAGGCGAGGGACAGACGAGAGAGGTTCATAATTGTTGGAAAACCGCTGGAAAAATGAAGCGAGCGAACGAACACGCGCCCGGGACCCTCACGCGATGATGTCTTTCACGACGTGGCCGTGAACATCGGTGAGGCGGAAATCGCGGCCATCGAAACGATACGTGAGCTTCTCGTGATCGAGACCGAGCAGGTGCAGAATCGTCGCGTGCAAATCGTGCATGTGGACCTTGTTGTCCACCGCGAGATGACCCCACTCATCGGTCGAGCCGTAGGCGAAGCCGGGCTTCACGCCGCCGCCCGCGAGCCACACGGTGAAGCCGCCGGGATTGTGATCGCGCCCGGTGCCGTTTTTCTCGGCGTAAGGCGTGCGGCCAAATTCGCCGCCCCACCACACGATCGTGTCCTCGAGCAGCCCGCGCTGTTTCAAATCCTCGAGCAAACCCGCCACCGGCTTGTCCACCGCCAGCGCGTGGTCCTTGTGCTTCGGGAGATTCGAGTGCTGATCCCACGCGGGATTGGCCGAGTTGTCGCCGTAGGTCACCTGCACGTAGCGGACGCCCGATTCGCACAGGCGGCGGGCCATCAAACATTGTTTGCCAAAATTATCCGTCGGCTTTTCGCCGATGCCGTAGAGCGCGAGCGTCGCGGCGGATTCCTTGGACAAGTCGAGCGCGTCCGGCGCGTTGGTCTGCATGCGCCACGCGAGTTCGTAGGAATTGATCACCGCCTCGAGTTCGCTGTCGCCCGGATGCCGCTTCAACTGCTCGGCGTTGAGTTCGCGCAGCAGCTCGAAACTCCGCCGCTGTTCCGCGGGCGACAAATTCGCGTTGGTCAGATTGCGTATCGTCGCGTCGGCAATCGGGCTGCCCGCCTTGCCGATGCCGGTGCCCTGATAAATCGAGGGGAGAAACGCGTTGCCGAAATTGCGCGGCCCGCCGTTCCCGCTCGACGGGCTGAGGCTGACGAACGCCGGCAGATTCTCGTTCTCCGCGCCCAGCCCGTAACTCACCCACGAACCCATCGAGGGCCGGATGAAATTCGTCGCGCCGCAATGCAGGAAAAGTGTCGCCGGACCGTGCGCCACGCCCTCGGTGTGGAGCGAATGGAGGAAGCATAAATCGTCCGCTTTGCGCGCCATGTGCGGGAACAAGTCCGAACCCCAGCGGCCGCTCTGGCCGTGCTGCGCGAACTTCCAAAGCGGCTTCATCACGCGCTGGCTGGAGCCTTCGCGCTTGCCGCTGTTGGCGATCTTGCGCGCGTCGTCGAACGTCACCATCTCGTTGTTCTTCGCGTCGAGCAGCGGCTTGTAATCGAACGAATCCACGTGGCTCACGCCGCCCTGCATGAAGAGGAAAATCACGCGCTTGGCGCGCGGCGCGTGATGCGCGAGCCGCAGGCCGAGGGGTTGGTTGAGACCCGCGCGGGCACGCTCGGCGGCAAGTCCAGCGAGTGCGAGATAGCCAAAACCGCACGCGAGATTTTGTAGCGCGGAACGCCGGGAAAGGGGCTGGGACGCAATCATAACAGGGTCTTTGCGAATCGTTCCCGACGTTCGCGCGGCGGCAAAAATAATTTCACGCGCACGCACCAACGGGGGAAGTCGGACCGCCGGAACCATACGCTCCCCGGCCGCGTTTCTTCAACCCGAATTCCGAAATGGGAATGGGGAGCGCACGCGGCCCGCGTGCTGGTTTGGGCGGCCCGCCCAAACCGTCGTGTCCCAGTTCTAACTTTCTTCTCCGCGCAGAAAAGTTAGTGGAACGAGGTTTTCGGCGAGCCGCCGAAAACGGCACGCCAGCGGCGTGCGCTCCCCGCGACGGGGCGCGTGAAGAGTGCCATTCCCCCATTCCCCCACTTCCCCAGAGTTACCCGAGTCGGCGGACGATTTTGCGGTGCGCGCTGGTGAAGGCGAGTTCCTCGAGTTCCGCGGCGGTGGCCCAGTGTTCGTGGGCGTGCGGTGAATCCTCCACCAGTTCCGCGCGGAAAATTTCGAGCGTGATGCGGTAGCGGGTGATCGCGTGTTTGAACGAACCGAGGCGCGTGGTGGGGCGGATGGTGCGGTGGGCGTTGAGTGGCACGAGCGCGGGCAGCGTTTCGCGGGCGGTGAGTTCCACGGTGGGAAATTCCCACAGGCCCGCGTTGAGGCCCCCGGCGGGGCGTTGCTGCACGAGATGCCGCTGGGCGCGCGTGATGACGAACGCGACGAAACGGCGCGCGGTCGCCGCGGCGCGCGGGGCGAGCGCGGGCAGTTCGTCCGTGCGCCGGTCGCGGTGGGCCACGCACAATTTGCCCGCGGGACAGGCCGCGCACCGCGGCTGGCGCGGCGTGCAAAGGGTCGCGCCGAGTTCCATCAAGGACTGGTTGAGGTGCGAGCAGGCGCGGTCGTGGGTGGCTTCGGCCTCCGCCAACGGCCGTGCGCTGGAACCGTGGGCAGCCGCGGAGCGCCGAGCACCCGCTCGGCGCGGCGCAACGGCGACTGAATCACGCCGAGCCGGTGCTCGGCGCTCCGCTTGGAAAACACTCGCCACGCGCGCCGCCTCCGCGACGAGTTGCGCGGCGAGTTCCCAGAGTTGTTGATTGGTCGCCTTGCCGCGCGGGTCACCGGCAATGCCGAAGACGCGCGTGAGCACGCGCATCACGTTGCCGTCGAGAATCGGCGTGGGCTGATTGAACGCGATGCTGCAAATCGCGCCCGCCGTGTAGCGCCCGATGCCGGGCAGTTCGAGAATGTCCGCGAATTCGCGTGGGAAAGTGCCGCCGAATTTTTCCACCACGAGCTGCGCGGCCTGCTGCAAATTGCGCGCGCGCGTGTAGTAGCCGAGACCTTCCCACAGCTTCAGCACCTTCGCGGGCGGAGCCGCGGCGAGCGCGCGCGCGTCGGGCAATTCGCGCATCCAGCGCTCCCAATACGGCACCACCGTTTTCACCTGCGTCTGTTGCAGCATGATTTCGGAAATCCAAATCGCATACGGATCGCGCGTGTTGCGCCACGGCATTTCCCGCGCGTGGACGGCGAACCAAGCGAGGAGAGCGGGGACGAGTTTCGTGACAGTGCGGCGCGCGGTGGCCGGAGCCAGCGCGGCAAGTTCGGAGTCTCCGGGAACGGAAAACAATTTCTGCGTGCGCGATGCCACGGGCGCGGAAACTAGAGCGCGCGTCCGACGAAAGAAGTGTTTTCTCTCCCGTCGAGACCGCGATCGAAAAGGTACGGAGTCCCGGCTTCAGCCGGTGGGACGCTCGTCGCGGCGGAGGCGCTGGAGAATTCAAGAGTGCCGCGCGTGCGGACGCCCCGCTGGCCGAAGGCGGGACTATGCGGCAGTCGCGCCGCCGTCTCGGCGACTCACGATGTGACCAGGCCAAGGAGGTGATCCACTCGCAAACTTTTGATGCACCATTCCGTGAACATTTCCGGGCACCGGGCAATTCCCACAACTTCCCCGTTTGGACGGTCGGAGCCGCCGAGACGGCGGCGTTCCTCCGGACACCGCACCGTTTCACGCGAAACGTATTGCGCCATGCGGGCGCATCGGAATAATCCGCCGACCGCGCGGGCAGCTTTGCCGCGCGGATATTTCCGATGATCGACTGGAACATCCATTCACGCGCGCACGGTTGTCAGGTTTGCCAAAAACCGTTTGCGGACAAGCAGCCGTTTCACACGATCCTGTGCGACCAGCGGCACGAGTATCAGCGGCTCGATGTTTGCGAGCCGTGCTGGCAGGCCGAGACCCAACTCGAAGTGCAGCAGCGCAAGGGCTTCATTTCCCAATGGAAAAGCGTCTATCAAGCGCCGCCCGCCACGCCGCCCGAGGCGATTCAAAAGGACACCGCTGAAACGCTGCTGCCCAAGCTGGTGCAGAAAAACGACCCGCGTTTCCGCGCCGCCAGCTACATCCTCGCCGTGATGCTCGAGCGCAAGCGCATCCTGAAAGTGCGCGGGCAAACCACCGA
>JAYVOY010000398.1:0-4771 GCA_043757645.1 Verrucomicrobiota bacterium | reverse complement strand
GCAACGGCTGCCCGAAAGATCTCGACCGCCACGACAACATTTTGTGGCGCGTCTTCGACACCCCCGGCCTCACCGTCGGCCTCATTCCCGACCGCATTCACGTGTCTCCCCTGCTCTTTCGCCTCGCGCACCGCGTGCTGCCCGCGGAGAAAATTTATTACACCACCGACGCGATGTCCGCCGCCGGCGCGCCGCCGGGCCGCCACACGATTGGTGAACTCGAAGTCGAAGTTGGCCCGGACCAAATCGTGCGCCTGCCCGGCAAAACCAATTTCGCCGGCTCCGCGCTGCGACCGCACGAGGGAATCTTCCGCGCCGCGCAAATGCTCGGCCGCCCGTGGCAGGAAGTCTGGGATCACGGCGCGCGCATTCCCGCGCAATTCCTCGGCTTCGACGCGCAAATCGCCGTCGGCCAGCCCGCGGACTTCTGCGTCCTGCGCTTCAAGCCCGGCGTTGATTTGCCCGATATGCAGACGTACACGAACGGCGGGACGCTCGCCTGACCCGTAACTCTGCAATGGGCGGACCGCCGCCGTCTCGGCGGCTCACGGCGTGAGAAGTCCGCGCGGGCAATTGGCACTGCAACTTTTGCTTCACCATTCAGTGAACCTATTTCGCTGTGGCAAATGCGCGGCTCCGCCCCGTTTGGACGGTGTGAGCCGCCGAGACGGCGGCGGTCTCTACTGCATGGTTACGGCTGACGCTCGACTTTGCGCGGCGTTTGCCGTTCAGTTCTCCCCAGCAATGATTCAAACCGATTTGGGCGCGGCTCACGGCGTCTTTCAAAAAATCCAGTCGAACATCGAACTGGTGATGCAGGGCCAGGGCGCGGCCATCCGCAAACTCCTCACCGCCTTCGCCAGCGGCGGCCACGTCCTCCTCGAAGATTATCCCGGCACCGGCAAGACCACGCTCGCCAAGGCCCTCGCCCGCTCGATCAACGCGGATTTCAAACGCGCGCAATTCACCCCCGACCTGCTGCCCTCCGACATTCTCGGCGTCTCGATTTTCAATCAAAAAACGCAGACGTTTGATTTTCACGAAGGCCCGATTTTCACCAACATTCTCCTCGCCGACGAAATCAACCGCGCCTCGCCCCGCACGCAATCCGCGCTGCTCGAGGCGATGGGCGAGGGCCAGGTCAGCGTCGAGGGCGAGCGCCGCGTGCTCGACCATCTTTTCTTCGTCATCGCCACGCAAAACCCCGTCGAATTCCGCGGCACCTATCCGCTGCCCGAGGCGCAGATGGACCGCTTTTCGCTCGTGTTAAACCTCGGCTACGTCTCCGCGCAAACCGAGGTCGCGATTCTCTCCGCGCAAGTCCGCCAGCATCCCATCGAAGATCTCAAACCGTGCGTGAACATCGACGACGTTCACCGCCTCAAACGCGCCGTCGCGGAAATCCGCCTCAGCGAGGAACTCAAGCGCTACATCGTGAACCTCGTCTCCGCCACGCGCACCGCGACCGGCGTGCAACTCGGCGCCAGCCCGCGCGCCTCGCTCGCCCTGATGAAAACCGCGCAAGCCCTCGCGCTCTTCGAGAAACAGGAATTCGTCACCCCCGAACACATCCAGCAGATGAGCGTCCCCGTCATCGCCCATCGCATGGTGATGGAGCCGCAGGCGCGTTTCTCCGGCCTCACCGCGCGCAGCGTCGTCGAGGACATCGTGAAAAAAATCCCCGTGCCCGCCTGAGCGAAACGCCCCCCCCGTCGCGCCGGCGTCCCGCCGGCTCAACCCATCCGAACTACGGAAGATGAAAACCTTCACCGTGAGCGCGGAACAAAAACCGAGGAAAAATCCGGGGGGCCAATTTGACCCGCCCGCCCACACTTCCCAGCTCCTGCGGCCCCGCCCGCTCTCACGCCTTTCCCTGAACCGGAGCGCCGAGCACCGGCTCGGCGCGAACCCAACGCCGTCACCCACGCCGAGCCGGTGCCCGGCGCTCCGCGGCGGTTCATTCCCCCGCCGCGCAATCCAAGAATCGCGGCGACTCTCCAAGAACCGAATTGGCAAACGAATGGGGGCAAACGAATTTTTCCCTTCATTCGTTTGCCCCCATTCGTTTGCCTTTTTTATTCCGCGTGTTCTGCGGGCAAACTCTTTTTCCCGCCTCTCCGGATGATCGCCCCCGCTTCATCCCAAAGAATCGGCACCGCCTTTCAGCGGTACCTCCACGCGAACTACCGCGGCTACTACGCGCTCAAACGTTCGTTTCAAAATCGTTTCACCCGTGCCGGCCTGCTCGTCCTCGCGGGCCTCGTCGCCACCGGCTTGATTGGCCTCGACACGAATCTCGTTGTCACCTACCGCGCGTTCGCGTTCCTCGCCTGCCTGCTCGCCACCGCGATCCTCACGAGCCGCCTCGCGCTCCCGCAAGTCACCGCGCGCCGCGAACTCCCGCGCTTCGGCACCGTCGGCGCGCCGCTGCGCTACACCGTGTACCTCACCAATCTTTCGCCGCGTTTGCAGACGGGCCTCTCCCTCAGCGAGCAACTCTCCGACCCGCGCCCGAGCCTCCGCGACTTCTGCCTCACCGCGGAACCCGGCGAGGAAAAGCGCAACTGGCTCGACCGCCGCTACGCGTATTACCGCTGGCAATGGCTGCTCGACCTCAATCAACACGCCCTCCCGCGCGAGCATCCGCTCCCCGCGCTGCCGCCGAAAAGTGACATCGAATTCCCCGCCGAACTTCTCCCGCTCCGCCGCGGCACGCTGCGTCTCAACGGCCTCACGCTCAACTGCCCCGACCCCTTCGGCCTCTACCGCTCCTTCGTCCGTCTGCCCGCGCCCGGCAAAGTTTTGATTCTCCCGCGCCGCTACGCGCTGCCCGCCCTCGCGCTGCCCGGCTCGCTCAAATACCAGCAGGGCGGCGTCGCCCTCGCGTCCTCCGTCGGCGAATCCGAGGAGTTCATCTCGCTGCGCGAATACCGCCCCGGCGACCCGCGCCGGCACATTCACTGGAAGAGCTGGGCCAAAACCGGCAAGCCCATCGTGAAGGAATTTCAGGACGAATTTTTTGTCCGCCACGCGCTCGTGCTCGACACGTTCAGCGATGAACCGTTCAGCGAATTGTTCGAGGAGGCCGTCAGCGTCGCCGCGTCCTTCGCGTGCAATTTGCAAACGCAGGACTCGCTGCTCGACCTCATGTTTGTTGGTCCCGAGGCCTACTGCTTCACCAGCGGCCGCGGCCTCGCGCACGCCGAGCAAATGCTCGAGGTCCTCGCCGCCGTGCGCGTCACCAACAACACCGGCTTCGCCGCCCTGCCCCGCGCCGTGCTCGACCGCATCAGCGGCGTGAGCGGCTGCGTGCTCGTGCTGCTCGCGTGGGACGAGCGCCGCCAGGCCTTCGTGAAGCAACTCCGGCAACTCGACATCCCCGTGCGCGTCTTCGTCATCGTGCGCCCCGGCGAACCGGGCCTCGACCCCGGCCCACTCCGCGACGACCCCGCGCAATTCGTCGCGCTGCCGCTGGGCAAGGTGGGAGAAACCCTGGCGGCGTTATGAACCTCCCCCCCTTTCTCCTCGGCCTCGCGCTGTTGTTCTGGGGCCATCAAACGGGCATTTGGTATCCGGCGTTGTTGCTCGCGATCCTCCTCGAGTCCGCGCGCGTGGTGAAATGGCGCTTCGATTTCAGCGACTCCGACTACGCGCGCTTCTGGGATCTCAGCAACGTGCTCTTCGCCATCGCCGCGTTTTATTGCTACGTCAATCGCGACGGCAACAACGCGCTGATGGCCTTCTTCCAAATCAGCGCGACCGCCGCGCTCAACACCGCCGAGGCCGGCCACATGGTTTACATTTTCTTCCAATGGTGGCCGCTGGTTTTTTTCCCGATGGCCGCCGCACAGGCGTTCGGCGCGCGCGCGCAAATCCCCGCGAGTGTTTTCGTCTGGCTGCTGCGCGGTCGCGCCCCCGGCCACACGCCCGAACTCGCGACGAACATTGGTTATCCCTACCTCGGAATTTGTTTGCTCGCCGCCGGCGTCGCCAATCGCCGCGACGCGTGGTTCTACCTCGGCTTCTGCCTCATCGCGGGCATCGCCCTCTGGGTCACGCAACCGCGCCGCGCCTCGAAGGTGCTCTGGTGCGCGCTGCTCCTGCTCATCGGCAAGCTCGGCTACTGGGGCCACGTCGGACTCAACACCTCGCAGGCCGCGATCGAAAACGCCGTCTCAAATTTCGTCGCGCGCTACGCGGGCCGCACCACCGACCTCGGCGAGGCCCGCACGACCATGGGGCGTTTCGGCAAACTAAAACTCTCCGGCCGCCTCGTCATGACCGTCGCGGGCACCGACCAACTCCCCGCGCTCCTGCGCGACGCCAGCTACACGCTTTTCAAAACCCCCACGTGGACCCTCACCAGCCGCGACTACAACGCCGTCACGCAAGACATCGACGCCGCGACGTGGAATCTCCAACCGATCACCACCCCGCATCACGAGGTGACCCTCAGCGGCTTTTTCTCCCGCGTCGGCGGCCTGCTGCCCCTGCCCCACGGCGCGATGCAGATTGAAAATCTCCCCGAGGCAAACCTCACCACCAATCGTTTCGGCGCGGTCCGCACCACCGGTGGCGGCGCGGATTTTTTCAACTGCCACGTTCGCTACGGCAAACTCCGAACCACTGATTCCCCGCCCGACCCCGAAGACCGCCTCGTCCCCAACTTCGAGACCAACGCGATTGCGGTGGTGCATCAACAATTGCATCTCGATGGCCTGAGCGAGTTGGGAAAAATCAAGGCGATCAGCGACCTCTTCACCACCAATTT
>JAYVOY010000397.1:0-4781 GCA_043757645.1 Verrucomicrobiota bacterium | reverse complement strand
TCGCCCTGACTCCGGAGCAAACCGCGCGCCTCCAGCCCGCCGTGGATCAGGCCACGCGCGAGTTGCGCGAGCTGCGCGCGCAGGCTGGCGCGAGCATCGCGCAAACGCTGAACACGCTCGACACGCAGATCGAACGCGAATTGCTCCCCGAGCAAAAACCGAAATTCGAGCAACTCCGCCGCGACCTCCGCGCCAAGCTCCACCTGCGCCCGCCCGCCAAAACCGGCGAACCCGCGCCCGCCCCGAAGCCGTGAACCGCAGCGGTCGCCCGAAAGGGCCGGGACGCTATTGGAGTGCGGCGACTTGTCACCGCACTCCACAACGCGGTTGCCTGCGCCCTAGGATTTGCGGAGCGGGCGCGACACGCAGCCGTAACGATGCAATGGGCGGACCGCCGCCGTCTCGGCGGCTCACGGCAAGGGAAGTCCGCGGGGGCCAATTGCCCGCGCGCTTTTGGTTCCCGATTCAGTGCGCATTTTGGGCCTCGGAAAATCCGCGCTCCCGCTCTGTTTGGACGGTGTGAGCCGCCGAGACGGCGGCGCTCCATCAATTGCATGGCTACGGCTCAGATCGGTGCGCGCGCTCCCGGCGTCCCGGCAAATTCGCCTGTCAGCGCCGGATCGCGCTCGCTACGGTTTTTCCATGCATCACTTCCGGGTCGTGGTTTTCTTCGTCCTGTCCGCACTTTCATCGCGCGCCGCAGAGTCGGCGTTCACCGCGCTCACGGCGGGCGTTGCGGAAATCGACGCGCCCGGTTTGCCGGGACAAATTTCCGTGTTCGGCCCCGATGCCGCGGTCATCGTCGCAGGCAGGGACGGCAAAACGCACGCGCCCGTCGTCGCCGCGGCGAGCGTGGGCAAGGGTCGCGTCGTCGTGTTCGGCCACACGGGCTATCTCGACGCGGGCAATCTCGGCAAGGCGGACACCGGCAAATTTCTCGACAACGCGATCGCGTGGGCCGGTGGCGTGGCGCGACCCGGTGTGGTCGTTCCCAAATCGCGACCGCTCGCCGACGCGCTGGCCAAGCGCGGTTTCACCATCGCCACCACGCCGCTCGCGCAAGTGCAGCCGGGCCAGGTCGTGTTGCTCTCGGCGCATTCCCTCGGCGAGGCCGACGTGCCGGTGCTGCGAAAATTTCTCGCGAACGGCGGCGCTTTGATCACTTGTGCGACCGGTTGGGGCTGGGAACAGGGCGGGAAAAATCTCGCGCATGAATTTGCCGCGAACCAATTGCTCGCCCCGTTCGGCCTCGTCGTCGCGAGCGGCACGGCGAATCGCACGTCAGCCAACGGCTTCTCGGTGGGCGCGCTGCCCTCGGATTATTTGCACGCCGGCAAGGCGATCGAGGCGGTGCGCACCAACGCGAAATTGTCGAGGGAGGATTCGCTGCAAGCCACGACCGCGCTCACGAGCGCGGCGCAGTCACTGCCCGCGGACGACACGCAATTTCTTCCGCAACTGCGCGCCTTGCGCGCGCAACCCGGCGTCAGCGCGCGGCCCACGGCCAAGACGCCGGTGAAATCGACCGACCTCGCGGCGCGCGTGCTGGTCGCGCTCGAGGGCCGCGAACTCATTCGCCAAACGCCCGCGGAAATGCAGGCGCATCCGACCGCGGCGGAGTTTCCCGGCGCCGTTCCCGCCGCCGCGCCGCGCGAAACGGTCAGCGTCACGCTCGCCGCGCACGTGCCGAACTGGCTTTCCACCGGGCTTTACGCCGCGCCCGGCGAAGCGGTCACGGTGCGCGTGCCCGCCGCGCTGGCGGGCGCGGGTTGGCGCGTGCGCATCGGCGCGCACACGGATCGTTTGTGGCACTTGGATTCGTGGAAACGCTTTCCCGAAATTTCCCGCAGCTTCGCGATCACGGCCGCCGAGACGCGCGGGGGGAATCCCTTTGGCGGCCTGATTTATCTCGAAGCGCCCAAGGGCGGCGCGGCGGCGGAGGTGAAAGTGGAGATCGCCGGAGCCGTGCGCGCGCCGCGGTACGTTCACGGTCAGACGACCGCGGAGGAATGGCAGCAACTGCGCAACGCCCCCGCGCCGTGGGGCGAACTTGAGACCAAGAAAGTCATTCTCACGCTGCCAGCGAGCGTGCTGCGCGACGTCGCCGATCCGGTGGTGGTGATGAAGATTTGGGATCAAGCGCTGGATCACGTGGCCGAGCTTGCGACCATTTCCAAAGACCGCACGCGGCCCGAACGCATCGTGCCGGACCAGCAGATTTCCGCCGGTTACATGCACAGTGGTTATCCGATCATGACGTGGATGGATGTGCCGCGCGGCTTCGCGAGCGAGGCGCACATGAGCAAGGGCGACTGGGGCATCTTCCACGAACTCGGCCACAATCATCAGGTGGGCGACTGGACCTTCGAGGGCACCACGGAGGTCACGTGCAACCTGTTCACGATGTACGTGCTCGACAAACTGTGCGGCGTGAAACCCGCGCAGGGACGCGTCGGGCTGCCGGTCGTGGCGGAAAAATTCGCGAAGTATGCGGGCGGCGGAAAACCCGATTTTGCGAAGTGGCAGAGCGATCCGTTTCTCGCGCTGGCGATGTACGTGCAGCTTCAGCACGCGTTCGGCTGGGAGGCGTTTCAAAAAGTTTTCGCCGAATACCGCGCGCTGCCCGCGGGCGATCGCCCCAAGGGAAACACGGAGCGGATGGACCAATGGATGACGCGCTTCAGCAAGACGGTGAACCGGAATCTCGGCCCGTTTTTTCAGGCGTGGGGCTTCCCCGTGACCGCGCCCGCGCTCGCCGGCATCGCGAGTCTGCCGGCGTGGCCGAAGGAGGAATGGCCGGGGACGAATGGGAAATTTTGAGGGCGCGTGGCAGTCGATCAGACCACTCTTTTTCAACGGCAAATTGCGTGGGATTCCCGATCGGGTGGAGATTCGGAAGTCTGATGGGCAACGGCTAGTTTCGGAATCTCATTAGCACCCGGCTGAAGCCGGGTGACCGAGTCTGCTCGTCGCCGTTAACCGCTTCAGCGGTTTCTCCGGCGTGCAAAACCGCTGAAGCGGTTCTCGGTTCGCCGGTGCCCAGACACCTGGCTGAAGCCGGGCGCTAATGCGAGGCGAAAGCGCTGCGCGCAAAACTGAGACCAGCTTTCCCGGCGGCCTAAACCGTAACTATGCAATGGGCGGACCGCCGCCGTCTCGGCGGCTCACGGCAAGGGAAGTCCGCGGGGGCAAATTGTTCGCGCGCTTTTGGTTCCCTATTCAGTGACCATTTTGTGCCGTGGAAAATGCGCGCTTCCGCCCCGTTTGGACGGTGTGAGCCGCCGAGACGGCGGCGGTCCTACTGCATCGTTACGCCTAAAACCTTTCGCCGCTTTCCACGCCGCGGCGGGCGTGATTATTCTCCGCGGCATGAACCGCAAATTTCTTCCGCTCGTCACTGTCGTTCTGCAACTCGCCGGTCCCGCGTTTGCCGCGGATGCGCCGGCGAAAGCAAAACCCGCCGCCGCTGCGACCAGTTCCACCACCAGCGCGAAACCCGCCGCCCCAGCGCAGAAGCCCACGCTCGGCGACGTCGCCTACGGCGCGCACGAGCGGCAGGTGCTGGATTTTTACAAAGCCGAGTCCACCACGCCCACGCCGGTGGTGTTTCACATTCACGGCGGCGGCTGGGTCGCGGGTGACAAAAGGGGCGTGGGCGGTTTGGAGAAATTTCTCGCGGCGGGAATTTCCGTGGTGTCGATCAACTACCGCTACAGCACGCAGGCGCACCAGGCGGGCGAGCAGCCGCCCGTGAAATGGCCGTTGCACGACGCGGCGCGCGCGCTGCAATTCGTGCGCGGCAAGGCCGCCGAATGGAACCTCGACAAGGCGCGCATCGGCGCGACGGGCGGCAGCGCGGGCGCGTGTTCGAGCCTGTGGCTGGCCTTCCACAATGACCTCGCCGACGCGAACAGCGCCGACCCGATCGCGCGCGAATCCACGCGGCTCTGGTGCGCCGCGGTGAACGGCGCGCAGACCTCGCTCGATCCGCGGCAGCTCAAGGAGTGGACGCCGAACAGCCGTTACGGCGGGCACGCGTTCGGCTTCATGCCGGACCCGAGGGACAACAAAACGCGCGACACGCAGTTCGCCGCGTTCCTCGCCGCGCGCGAGTCCGTGCTGCCGTGGATCAAGGAGTATTCGCCCATCGAACACGTCACCGCGGACGATCCGCCGGTGTATCTCATCTACACCACGCCGCCCGCGCTCGGGCAGGAGCAGAAAGACCCGACGCACACGTCCAACTACGGCGTGAAGTTGTTGGAGAAATGCCAGGCCGCGGGCGTCGCGTGCGAACTCGTTTATCCCGGCGCGCCCGACGTGAAGCACGCGACAATGCAGGATTTCCTCATCGCGAAATTGCAGGCGGCAAAGCCGTGAAGCGCATTTTCGCCGCAGTATTTTCCCCACTGCTGCTGGCGGCGCTGCTCGCCGCGCCCGTCGCGACGAAGCTCGTGCCGCATCCGGACGCGGTGCCGAACCCGCATCCGCCCGGTGACGTGAACAAGCCCGAGTTGGTGCCGTTCATCGTGGCCGATCCGGCGTCGCTGCCGGGCATCGTCGTCGATGACACTGCCGCCACACTGGTCGGCAAATGGGAGTACTCCACGCACACGCCGCCCTATGTGGGCTTGGGTTATTTGCACGATCAGAAATCCGGCAAGGGCGCGAAGTCCGCGACGTTCACGCCGAATCTGCCGCGCGACGGCCGCTACGAAGTGCGCCTCGCGCATTGCTACAACATCCGCCGCGCGACCAACGCGCCCGTGACCATTCATCAT
>JAYVOY010000396.1:0-18153 GCA_043757645.1 Verrucomicrobiota bacterium | reverse complement strand
TGGAATTGGAGGCCGCCGCCGTGGACGCCGCGTTCGCCGAGGTGACGCGTGACTTCCAGAAAAACGCCCAGCTCCCGGGGTTCCGCCCCGGCAAAGCGCCGCGCGAACAGGTCGAGAAAACCTACGGGTCCAAGATCGCCGACGAGGTCAAACGCAAGTTGATCAGCGACAGTTATCCGAAGGCGATCGAGCAGGAAAAGCTCCGCCCGGCGACGTATCCCGACATCGAGGAGATTCAATTTGGCCGCGGTTTGCCGCTGCAGTTCGCCGCCACCGTCGAGACGGAACCCGAGATCGTTTTGCCCGAGTACAAGGGCATGGCGCTGCGCCTCGAAAAAGGCGCGGTGACCGACGCGGATGTGGCGCGCGCGATTGATGCGTTGCGCCAGCAGCGGATCGAGTATCGCGATCTGGACCGGCCGTTGCAGACGGGCGACATCGCGGTGGTGAATTACACCGGCACCACGGAGGGCAGGCCGATCACCGAGGTTTCACCGACGGCGCGCGGCCTCACGGAGCAGAAGAATTTTTGGGTGAAGATCGAGGCGACGTCGTTCATCCCCGGCTTCAGCGAGCAACTCATCGGCGCGAAGCCGGGCGAGAAACGCACTGTGAGCGTCACGTTCCCCGCGGATTTTGTGGTGCCGGTGTTGATCGGCAAACCGGGCGTTTACGAGGTCGAGATTGTGGGCTTGAAGGAGTCCGTGCTGCCCGAGGCGAATGACGAATTCGCCAAATCCTACGGCGCGGAGAGCCTGGAGAAACTGCTCGCCGGCGTGCGCGAGGATCTCGAACGCGAATTGAAAATGAAGGAGGCGCGTTCGTTGCGCGGCCAGATCATTCAGGAATTGCTCACGAAAGTGACGTGCGAACTGCCGGAAACCGTCGTGCTCTCCGAGACGCGCAACGCGGTGCGCGGCATCGTGCAGGAGAATCACAAGCGCGGCGTGCCGCAGGAAACCATCGAGACGCACAAGCAGGAAATCTTCTCCGCGGCCAACACCAGCGCGAAGGATCGCGTGAAGTTGCAGTTCATCCTGAATCACATCGCCCAGCAGGAAAAAATCCAGGCGGGCCAGCAGGAAATGATGCAGCGCATCATGCAACTGGCGGACGAAGCCCAGGTGCCGGTGGACAAGTTCATCCAGGATCTCAAGAAGCAGAACGCCATCCCCGGCATTCAGGAACAGGTGATGCAGTCCAAGACGATCGACTTCATCCAGATGAACGCGAAGATCGAGGAAGTCCCCATGAGTGCGCCCGCACCCGCACTGTCATTGGCTCCGGTGGGGTCTTGATTTCAGGAAGTCGGCGCGGAACTGGCCGCGCAGAATTCGGAATCAGGAAGGCAGGAAGGGGACGGAAAACGCGGCTGGAGAAATTCCTGCCTTCCTGCCTTCCTGATTTTTTCCAAGCCTGCTCCGGCCTATTCCTGCTGCAAACTCGCCAGCACCTCGGGATCGCGCACATCCACCCAGCGGCCCTCGATTTGCAATCCGGCGATGCGCTCCCTCGCCTGAATCATGTCCGTGAGCGCGTCGGTGAGTTCGTATTCGTCACGCGGGGATTTTTGCAGCCGCGCGGTGAACTCGAACACCAGCGGTTTGAAAATATAGACGCCCGCGTTGTACCACGCCGTGTCGCCGACCTTCAGCCAGCCGTCGCGGATTAGCTCGGCGATTTGCTGCGGGTTGGGTTTCTCGACGAGATGACTCAGGCAAAACGCGTGATCGAAAAACACAAGCCCGCCCTTGGTCACATCCTCGCTCCCCGTCACCGTGAGCAGGCCCGCGAAATCACCCGACGCGAAGCGGTGGCACATTTTCACGTAGGTTTCGGGCTTCACCAAAATGTCGCCGTACGTCAGCAGAAAATCGTCGGTCCCGACGAACGCCTTCGCCAGCTCGGGCGCCTTGCCCGTGCCGTCCTGCACCTCCTGCCGCACGTAGCTGATGCGCGCGCCGAACTTCGCGCCGTCGCCGAAAAACTCCTCCACCACCTCCGCCTTCCAGCCCGTGACGATGCAGAATTCGCGGATGCCCGTCGTCATCACGCCCTCGATGATGTGCTGCAAAATCGGCCTGCCCTGCACACGCAGCATCGGCTTCGGAAGTTCGTTGGTGAGGTCGCGCATGCGCGTGCCTTTGCCGGCGGCGAGGATGACTGCTTTCATGGATTCGTGTGGTGAGTGCGAAAAAACGGCGGTGAAAAACTCGGTGAAAAAGTGAGGGAAAATTCTTAACTCGGAAAGTCCGGGCAGACCTCCCCGCGGGCTGGTGTCGGTTCCTTTGCGAAAATCGGAAGGGGAGCGCAACGCGGCCCGCGTGCAGGATTGGGCGGCTCGCCCAATCCATCGTGTCCCAGTTCAAACTTCCCTCGGCGCGCAAAAAAGTGAGTGGAACGAAGTTTTCGGCGAGCCGCCGAAAACCGCACGCCAGCGGCGTGCGCTCCCCGGGCCGCTGCGCGGCTCGCCATCTGCGTTTCGGAATTGGCGATGAACGGGTGCAAACTCACGCGCCAAACTTGTCGAACATATTCGCGTTCGCCTGCATGTAGCGCAGCAGATACTTCGCCTCGAACACGCCGAGCGAACCGAGGTTCGCGCCCGTCTCCGTGAAGCGGTCCAGCTTGTCCGAGCCGGACACCGCCGACACGAGCATCACCGGCTGCGGATGCCACGAATGCCCCTTCATCGCGCACGGCGTCGAGTGGTCGCCCGTGATCGCAATCACGTCCGGCCGCTTCTCCAGCAGGATCGGCAGCGCCGCGTCGAAGTCCTCGATCGCGCTTTTCTTCGCCTCGAAATTTCCATCCTCGCCCGCCTTGTCCGTGTATTTGAAGTGGATGAAGAAAAAATCGTAGTTGTCGTACTCGACCAGATAACGCTGGAACTGCTCGGCAATCGTCTGCGGCCCCTCGATCTTCGTCATGCCGACCAGTTGCGCGAGGCCCTTGTACATGGGGTAAACCGCGAGGCACACCGGCTTGAGCTGGTAACGATCCACGAACAGCGGAATCTCCGGCTGATGCGCGATGCCGCGCATCAAAAAGCCGTTGGCCTTCGGATGCTTCGCGAGCAGCGGCAACGCGAGCTTGTAAAAGTCGGCGACGGCCTTCGCGGTTTTTTTCTGCGCCACGGACTTCGCATCCTCGGGCTTCGCCGTCGCGAGGGGCAATCCCTCGCGATTCGGATCCGTCGAAGTCAGCGGACCCTCGAGACCCTTGCCGCGGAAAATCACGACGAAGCGATGCTCCTTGCCCGCCTGGATGATGACCTCGACGTCACCCACCTTCTTGATTTTCTTCGCGAGCACCGCGCACAACTCCTCGCAAATCTCCGTCGCGATGCGGCCCGCGCGGCGGTCGGTGACAATGCCCTTGGCGTCGAGCGTGCAAAAATTCGCGCGCGCGGCGACGTCGCCCGCCTGCAATTCGCAACCCAGCCCCAACGCTTCGATCACGCCGCGGCCCACTTGAAATTCGAGCGGGTCGTAGCCAAACAACGCCAGATGCCCCGGCCCGCTGCCCGGCGTGATGCCCGGCGCGACGGGAATCATGCGGCCCTGCGCCGCGCCGCCCGCGACGAGCGCGTCGAGATTCGGCGTGTGCGCGGCCTCCAGCGGCGTCATCTCGCCCTGGCCGAGCGTGGCAATGTCGCCGAGGCCATCGAGCACGATGAGGGCGAGCTTGGCGTTGGTTTTGATGGTCAGTTCGGAATAAAGCGCGTCGAGTTTCATGGGTTCACTTCGGGTTTGGTTCGCACGAATGGGAAATCTGCGGGCCAAGTGGTTGCGGCCCGCGCGTTCACGGGCGCGGATAGTGCTGGCATTGGCGAAGGAGCGTCAACGGGATATTCCCGGTGGATATTCCCGGCGGGAAAAGGCCTCGGAAATCTTATTAACACCCGGCTTCAGCCGGGTGTTTCATCCGTGTTTCATCCGTGGCTGAACCGTAACGATGCCGTAGGACCGCCGCCGTCCCGGCGGCTCACACCGTCCAAACGGGGCGGAGGCGGGCATTTTCCACGGCCCAAAATGTTCCCTGAATGGGGAACCAAAAGAGGAGGTGTGAATTGCCCTCGCGGCCTTCCCACACCGTGAGCCGCCGAGACGGCGCTCCATCAATTGCACAGTTACGGCTGAAGCATCGTTCCGGTTTAATCGCACCCGGGTTCCACACCTCCCCGCCCTTTTGCCTTTCGCCGTCTGGGTGCGACTGGTACAAACCGCGCGTGGCAAATTCCACTCTCACCATCGGATTCCTCGGCGCGGGCAAAATGGCCGGCGCGCTCGCCAGGGGCTTTCTCAACGGCGGTCTCGTCCGCGCGGAACAACTCCTCGCCAGCGATGTTTATCCCGCCGCGCGCGAGCACTTCACGCAGGACACCGGCGCGCGCACCACGGCCGCGAATCTCGACGTGGTCGCCGCCACCGACGTGCTGTTCCTCGCGGTGAAGCCCCACCAGGTCGCGGACGTGTTGCAGGAAATTCGCCCCGCGTTTCAGCCGCGGCATCTGCTTATCTCGATCGCCGCCGGCGTCACGCTCGCGCGGCTCGAAGCCGGTCTGCCCGCGGGCGCGCGCGTGATCCGCGTGATGCCGAACACGCCCGCGCTCGTCGGCGCTTCGGCTGCGGGCTTCGCGCCCGGCAAGGCCGCGACCGCCGAGGATGCCCAACTCGCGCACAAACTTTTCGGCGCGGTGGGCCTTGCGTTTCAACTTGCCGAACCGCTGCTCGACGCCGTCACCGGCCTCAGCGGCAGCGGTCCCGCCTACGCGTTCCTGATGATCGAAGCCCTCAGCGACGGCGGCGTGGCCGCGGGTTTGCCGCGCGAGGCCGCGACACGTCTCGCCGCGCAAACCCTGCTCGGCGCGGCGAAAATGGTGCTCGAGACCGGCCAGCATCCGGGCGCGTTGAAGGACATGGTGACCAGCCCCGGCGGCACGACGATCGAGGGCCTGCATGAATTGGAGAAAGGCGGCTTGCGCGGAACCTTGATGAGCGCCGTCCGCGCCGCGTCCGCCAAATCCAAAGCCCTCGGGCAGGGATGAACTTTCCCCCGCCATCCGAACGGCAGGCGCGCGCGATCTGGTTTGCGTTGACCGCGTGTGCCGTGGCCGTGGTGGTCGCGCTGTTGGCCGCGCTTATTTGGGGATTGGGCCGCGTGCTGGGGATTCTCTCGCCGGTGCTGTGGCCGCTCGCGGTCGCGGTCGTCGTCGCCTATCTGCTCGATCCCGTGGTGGACTGGATCGAGCGCCGCAAGGTGCCGCGCGCGCGGGCGATCCTGCTCGTGTGCGTCGTGGCGTTCGTGCTCGTGACGGGCGTGCTGGCGAATTTGATTCCGCAACTCATCAGCGAGACGCGCGATCTCGCCAGAAAAGTTCCGGAGTATTCCACACGCTTGCAGAATCGCGTCGAAGGCTGGATGCAGCATCCACCCGAGGTGCTGCGGCGTTTCCTACCCGCGCCGCCGCCGGAACCGCCCCCGCCAATTCTCAAACCCGGCGCAGGCGACACCAATGCCGTGTCCACACCGCGCCCCGCGGGTTCGTGGCGGCCGACGCTCGACAACAAAACGCTCGCGTCCGTGACGAACTGGTTGAGCGACGCCGCGCCGAAGGTCGGGCACTGGCTGCTCGAACAAGCCGCGAAGGTCGCGGGGTTGTTCGGGATTTTCGCGGGGCTGGCGTTGATTCCGGTTTATGCGTTTTACCTGCTGCTCGAGAAACGCAGCATCTCCGCGCGCTGGACGGATTACCTCCCGGTGCATGACTCGGCGTTCAAGGAGGAAGCCATCTTCGTGCTCAGCGCGATCAACGGCTACCTCATCGCGTTTTTCCGCGGGCAGGTGCTCGTGGCGTTGTGCGACGGCGCGCTCTACACGATTGGCTTCGTGGCCGTCGGGATCAACGGCGCGTTCCTCCTCGGCATGATGGCGACGGTGCTCACGATGATTCCGTTTCTCGGCGCGATCGCCACGTGCGTGACCGCCGTGCTGCTGGCGTTCGTGCAATACGGCGACCTCGCGCATCCGCTCGCGGTGCTCGGCGTGTTCGCGTTCGTGCAGGCGCTCGAGGGCCTCGTCATTTCGCCGAAGATCATGGGCGACCGCGTGGGCCTGCATCCACTGGCGATCATCCTCGCGGTGATGACCGGCACCACGCTGCTCGGCGGCATCCTCGGCGGCCTGCTCGCGATCCCGCTCACCGCCGCGCTGCGCGTGGTGATGTTCCGCTACGTGTGGAGGCAGCGCCCGGAAACGGCGGCGGGCCAAGCGCCGAATTGAAATCGTCCGCCCATTGCATCGTTACGGTTTAGTTCGCCCAAAACTCCGCCTCACCACGGCGTGAAGCGCAGGCCGAAGAGGGTGAGGACGCTCAGGCCGAGCAGGGTGAGGGCGGGGAGGAAGAACGGTTCGTAGTAATCGGCGGCCTGCGGTTTTTTCTCGAGCACGACGACTTTTTTCATTTCATCGATGCGCTTGAAAACGGATTGGAGGGCTTCGGGTGTGATCGCACTAAAGGCATCGCCGCCGGTGGCGCGGGCGATGCCGAGGAGCTGGGGCTGCATGGTTTCGTCGGCGAGGAGGATGGCGAAGACGGTGATGTTTTGCGCCTTCAACGCGGCGATGATCGCGGCGTCTTTCGGCGGGACGATGTCGCTGCTCTCGCCGTCGGTGAGCAGGATGATCATGCGGTCGCCGACGGGGCGCTGCGCGAGGATGTCCGCCGCGCCGTAGAGCGCTTTGCCGATGTAGGTGATGCCCCACGTCGCGTCCGGCATGCCGTGGCGGGGCATGCCGGGCGGATCGAGCTTCGGATTGTCGGGCTGGATGAACGGGCGCGAAAGGAGGATGGCCTGCGTGTCGAGCGTGAGCGGGACCCAGTGGATGAAGGTGCGCGAGAAGATGCTGAGTCCGTAGGCGTCGCCCCGACGGTATTTGATGAACTGCTCGATGGCATCCATCGCGGAATCAAAACGCCGGTGACGCCCGTTGGCTTGCGAGCCGTGCGCCTCGGCCATGCTGCCCGAGGTGTCGAGGACGATTTGGATGTTCGTGAGTTTCCGCTCGATCTCCGGCGGATTGAACGTGATCGGGTGCGCGAGAAACAGGATTGCGAGCGCGAGCATTCCGGCGGGCAGGCAATTGGCGCAGAGCACGAGGAAACGCAGCGGAAGGCCGCGCCGCTGCTGGCCGTGATCGAACGGCAGCGCGATGGGCTGGCCGCGCCGGACCCATTCCCAAAACGCGAGGATCACCGGCAGTGCGAGCAGCGCGAGGTATTGGGGGTGGAGAAAAATCATGCCTTCGCCTCCGCGCCCTCGGCTTTGGGCGCTTCGACCGTGTAAGGCGTGATGACCGCCGCGATCTCTTCGCGGCGCACGCTCGGGTTGCGCTGATGCAGCCAGTGTTGCAATTGCCGCAGCGGCCCGGCGGTTTTTTCGCTGCGGCTGATGGCGTCGAGCGCGATGTGCATCGGCGTGCCGGTCAACGCCAGTTCCTCGCGCCAGCGGCGGAGGAGGAGCATTTCCATTTTCGCTTTCGCCTCGGCGTCGAGCGTGCCGGCTTCGAGTTGGGCGAGGAAGGCGCGGAGCAATTCCGCGAGCGCGGGCGCGGGCGTTTCGATCACTGCCGGCGGCGGTTTCGGACGACCGTAGAAAATAATCAGCAGCAACCACACGATCCAAAAAACGCCCAGCGCCGCGAGCGTGGCGTGGTAGTGGCCGCCCACGTCCACGCTGATTGCCTCGGTCTCCTGAATGCGCGCGTCGAGATGCTTCGAGAGTTTCGGATCGCCGTTGAACTTGAACGACGGCAGGCCGTCGAGGCGGCTGCCATCCTCGGCGGTGAGAAAATCCTTCAGGTCGAACGTGCCCGCGCGGTTGACGAGATAGCGCACGTCATACACGCGCGCGCCGGGTTGCGCGGAGACTTTCGCGATGCGCACGTTCACCGCCACGCCCCATTTGTAAGGCTTCACCGCGACCGTCGGTCCGCTGTAGGTGACGATCGCCGCCTGCTCGACGCCGAGCGGGACGTTCAGGGAATCGGTTTCCGTTTTGCGAAAAATGAGAAACCCGAGCAGCACGCCGAGTCCAAGCACGGCGAACACGCGGAACCGCGATTGAGCGAAAGTGGTGACGGCTTTCATGCTAGCGCCCCCCGCCCCCGCCGACGCCGCGGCGCTGGAGAAAATGCCGCAGCTTGCCGAGGATCGGCTGGTCCGTCGGCAGGTGCAGATAATCAATGCCGAAGCGGGTCAACTCACCTTTCCAACTCTCGGCATCCACCCACGCGCGGCGTCCGTGGCCGACGAACGCGCGGCCCGATTCCGCCTCGACGCCACGGAACAAACCCGCGCCGCGCACGCCGGATTCCGCCGGGTCCTGCAAATGCAGCACGATGCAGTCGTGTTCCTGCGCGAGAATTTGCAGCGCGGGAAACGCGCCGGGATCGTGCAGGTCGCTGAGGACGATGAGCATCGTGCGGCGTTTGAGCGACGGCGCGATTTCGCGCGCGCGGCTGGCGAGCGAGGTGTCCTCGAGGAAGTCGTGGTGTCGCAGTTGGTGCGACCATTCCATCACGAGATTGCGCGAGAGCGTCGGGCGCACGTGCAGCTCGCGCGCGCCGCAGCCGAGCAGACCCACGGGCGTCACGTTTGCCTGCGCCGCGAGCGCGATGCCCGTGGCGATCTGCACGGCCCACGCGTATTTGCTCATCGGCTGCGACGTGACGCACATGGACGCCGAGGTGTCGAGCAGCAGGTAGAGCGGGATTTGTTTCGGCTCCTGAAATTCCTTGATGAACAATTTGCCGACGCGCGCGGAGACTTTCCAATCGATGAACTTCACCGGATCGCCCGGCACGTAGAGGCGCGACTGCGCATACTCCATCCCGCCGCCGTGAAAGACGGATTCCTCCTGGCCGAAGTTGAGGCTGTTCGCGAGGTGCTTGACCGCGACCTCGAACTGCCGCGCATCAACGGGATCGGAATTGAGTTGGACCTTGCGGTGCATGGTAACTAAGCGTCAGCGACCTCGGGTTGTTTCACCGCAAGGTCTATTCGGGAGTTATCAGATCTTAATCCACCCCCTCCCGCCTCTCGAAGAATATAACTGCCAGTCGATTGGTAGGCGGCGGCGCATTTCTCGCGATATAAAGTTGACAAGGTTCAGGTAGAACTCGACGAACAAGACGTCGTCATCCCCGTCGACTGGCTTTCCAACGGCACCTCCCGGGTTAATGATACCCCTGTCGACAACAACGATAGAGTCTATAACGTCCACTGTAGTGCCGACGGCTGTTGCCGCTGCCTTGATTCGTTGGAACTCCGTCTGAAGCCACCCGTCCGTGCTAACGTTTGATGAGTATGCGAAGAGGATATACATACAACGGCTCTCGCCTGCAGCCGCTGGGCTTCCATCGGAGCGGCTGGAAACAAAATGACCTTTAAATGGTCTCAGTGTGCGTAACCGCTTTGCTGCTGTGAATGCAGCCTCAAGCTCATCTTTTGTAAGCATGCTCTTGACCTCAATCGCAGCGTAAAGGCCTTCGCATGGTATCAGTATGTTTTCCTCCAGCTTACTCACTGGCGCACAACTTTGTCGATGGTAGACGATTAAATCGAGTTGGGTTGAGCGGTTATCTCGGTAGTCGATCGCTTCTCCCTTACACGTACCAAACGCATCTGAGAGGCGGTTCCTAAGAAAACTGGCTAATGCCGCTGCACGCTCATCGCCACGAATGCCCTTGTGCATGAAAGCAGTAGCTTTGCGGCTAGCAGCTATAACTTCATTCTGAGCTTCTCTAAGAACCAATTTGAACATCTCGCTAGGAGTTCTGCTTCCTCTTGACATATATATGGAATGTTCGTTAACGGAGTGTGTTTAGTTAAATCAGCCTTAGCCTAGGTTCGCTAAAATCCCCTCCAGCACCTGCTTGCCCGTGTGCCCCGCGGCGGAGGCCTCGTAGCTCACGCGAATGCGGTGCAGCACCACGTCCTCGGCGAGGTCGAACAAATCCTCGGGCGTCACGAAATCGCGGCCGTGAATCACCGCGCGGGCGCGCGAGGCGTTGACCAGCGCGAGGCCGGCGCGCGGGCTGCAACCGAAGTCCAGCAGCTTCGATTCGCGCGTGCGGCGCACCAGGTCCACGCAGTGTTTCACGATCACTTCGCTGACGTGGACGGCCTGCACCGCCTCCATCGCGATGACCAAATCCTCGACCGACGCGCCGCCGCTTTCCTCGATCATGTCGAACGCCGAGCGCGGCACCGCGCCGCCGCCCTCGCGCCGCAGGCCCATGCCAAGCTGGCGCTGGAGAATCATCTGCTCGTCCTCGCGTCCCGGATAACCGAGCCGGTGCAACAGCATGAAGCGGTCAAGCTGCGCCTCGGGCAGCTCGAACGTGCCGGACTGCTCGACCGGATTCTGCGTGGCGATGACGAGGAAGGGCGTGGGCAACCGCAGGCTCTGGCCGCCGATGGTGACCTTGCGTTCCTGCATCGCCTCGAGCATCGCGCCCTGCACCTTCGGCGCGGCGCGGTTGATTTCGTCGGCGAGCAAGAGGTTCGTGAAGACGGGGCCTTTGTGGATGCGGAAATCGCCGGTCTTCTGATCAATGATCTCCGAGCCGATGATGTCCGACGGCAGCATATCGACGGTGAACTGCACGCGTTTGAAATCGAGGTTGATCGCCTTCGCCAGCGTGTTCACGAGCAGCGTCTTGGCGAGGCCGGGCAGCCCTTGCAGCAGCAAGTGGCCGCCCGTCAGCAGCGCGATCATCACGCGCTCGACGACGACGTCCTGGCCGACGACGATCTTGGCAACGCGCTCGCGCACGCCGGCGACGAAGCTTTCAGCGGACCTGGCACCGGCGGTCTTGGGAGAAGAAATGTCTTTTTGCATTGAAAATTATTCCGTTTGAAAAGTGGGAAGATCAGCACGCGGCACGAAGCCACTTCTCCGCGACCCCGCGCAGATCGGTCTCGGACATCTTGCTGCCGTTGCTCCCGAAGCAGGTTTGTTGCACGCGCTGGAGGTCTTGCTGGAGTTCCTGTTGTTGCGCGTCGCCGAGCTGGACGAGCGGGCTGGTTTTCATCCGGCGCAGGAGCGCGACAACGGCGAAGCCATCCACGTCCGCCGGCATTTTGAAAACGTCGCGCGCGTGCAGGGGGCGCTCGGTGTCCGCGCCGCGGCCTTTTGCCAGCGCGTAGATCAACACGCCGCCGAGCAGCGTGACCACCACGCCGAGGCCCACCCACAGCGGGGTGTTGCGCGCGGGCTTCACGAGCGCGCCACCGGCGGTCGTCATCGCGCGATCGAGCTTCACAGACGGCTGCGGGAGCGTGGTGAGGTCCATGTCTTTGTAAGTCTGCCAAACCACGGTGAAGTCCTTGGATTTCGCGGGCGGGAACTGGATTTCCGTCGCGCCTTCCGCCGCGCGAATCGGATCGCCGTCGAGCGAGAGCGTCCACAGCCGCTCGGAACGCGGCGCGACTTGTTCGGCCCACGTGTTGATTTCCTTCACGAGCAAGCCCTCGTGCGGATTCACCTGCTTGACGCCGACGGCTTTCTTCAACGCGTCGAGATCGAGCAACTGCTCCAGCTCCGGCACCAGCCCGGTGGCGGTCGCCTTAATCTCGAGCGCGAGCGTGCCGTTGATCGCGAACTGCCGCGTGTCGAGCGTTTGCGTCAGTTCGATCTTCTGCGCGGGCCGCGCGGGGGCGGCGGTGCTCGCGACCTTGATGATCGTCTCCGCCGAGGTCGCGGGAATCGTCACCGGGCCGCTGAGATCAATGAACTTCAACTCCATTTGCACCGGGGGAATCTTGTCCACGCTCGCGTCCTTCGCGCGCACGAGCACGTAGGCGAGCACGGTTTCCTCCCAGCCGGGCTGCGCGGTCGGACGCGGCTTCACCTCGGTCGCGGCGAACGTGATGGACTTCACATCGAAGAACGGCGCGAGCGTTTCGGTGAGGTTTTGTTCGAGTTCGTCCCGCGCGCCCTGCGTCTCGCGCACTTTTTTGATGAGCGGCGAGCGGCGCTTCGGCTTGCCGTTCGCGGTGCCGGGATCGTTGCTCAGATACTGGCCGAACTGCGCGACGCGCCCCATCGCCTCCGAGTGAACGATGCTCACGATGATGCCGAAATCCTGCTCGCGCCCGACGGTGTTCGGCCCGTCCACGCGTGTCTGCAAACGGATTTCGCTCAACAACTCGTCGAAGTAAGCGACCTTCTTTTCCGCGCCGAGCATGAACGGATCGTCCTTCGTCACCACCAGCGCGCTGGCGAGGTAGCGATACTTCAAATCCTCGTGCAACGGCTCGCGATCATCCGCGAGGCGCGCGTTCACGATCTTGGCGAACTGATTCATGTGCGTCGCCGCGGTCTTGCCCGGCAGCGCCAAAAGGCTCGCGCGAATCTTCGCGAGCGCCGCGCGGTTCATCACCTTCGAGAGATTCACCTGCCCGCCCGAGCCGATGCCGATGAGGCCGTTGAACCAGCCCATGTGGGCCTCGACCGTGTAATCCGCGGGCGAAAGTTTCAGCAGTTCCCTCGCGTAAGCATCGGTGCCGCGCTGGAAATAATCCTGTGCCTGCAAATTCCTTTCCTTGTAAGCGGTCATGCGTTTGCGCGTGTCGCCGCTGACGAGCTCCTGAAACATTTCAAAATCGCCCCAGTCCGCGAGCAGCGTGCCGCCGAGCGTGAGCGCGCGTGAATTCTCGCTGTGCCCGGCGAGCCACGCGTCGATCATGCGCAGGCAGCCGCCGTAACCGGTGCGAACCATCTCGAGCGTTTGCGCCTCGTTGCGCCGCGTGAGATTGCCGCGCTGCACGTCCATCTTGCGCCAGCGTTCCGTGAGGTTCGCGTGCATCCGCGAGAGGATGAGGAAGAAAAGTTGCTCGTCCATTTTCGCGAGCGGGCCGAAGACTTTTTCGATGTGCGTTTCGCGGTAAGCCTCGGCGTTGCTGTAGGCGAGATCGAAGGCGGCGACGACCTTCGCGTAGTCCTTCGGCGCAATGCCCGCTTGGCGGAACAGCGCCATCATGCGCGCGAGGCTCTCGATGTTCTTCTCCATCATGATCGGCGTGACGGGGATGCGCGCGTCGTCGGCGAGCGAATATTTTTTGCGCAACGCCTCGGAGAGTTGCGGGTTGTGCGCCTGCGACCAGACGGTGAGAAAATCCTCCGCGAGCGCGACGCCGGCCTCGGCGTTGCGCTTGCCGATTTCGACAATGCGGTCGGCGGCGTTGTCGAAATTCGCGCCGGAAAGAATCGCCTTCGAGAGGCTCACATCGAAGCGCTCGCGCACGCCGGCGGGCAGCGCGGCGACCCATTTTCCCGCGGGCGCGGTGGGGAGCAGGTCCTCGGGCGCGACGGGTTTCGGCTTCGAGGAGGAGTAGGAGGCTTTCTGGGCGAAGGTGTTGTCCGCCTCGGTCATCCAATGCTCCGCCATCAACTGAACCAGTTGATTCCAGGGCTTGGCGTGGAGGTCCACGTTCTCGGCGAGCAGCGTCGCGAGGGTGGCTTGCGCCTTGAGATTGTCGGTGCGCAGGGGCGCTTCGCCGCGCGCCTCGCTCTGGCATTTGCGCTCGAGACCGCTGACGAGGCGCACGGCGCTCTCGGGTTCTTTTTTGAGCAAGTCGGTGAAAGCCGGCGCGAGCGTGCCGGGCTGGATTTGCATCATCACGCGGGCGAGCGCCACGCCGGCCTTGGATTTTTCCCACTCGTTGATCTTGCTCTCGGTCAGGATGCGCAGGTTGTCGTCCCACACCTTTTGCACCTGATTGCGCTGCGCGGCCTCGCTTTCCTGCTGCGACGCGAGGAAGGCGGTGAGTTCGCCGCGCACGCCTTCGTCGGCGATTTTTTCCACGGCGGCGGGGGGCGGGAGATAAACGCGGGCAAGGTCCTTGAAGCCGCCGTAAAGCAGGACGCGCCCGGCGAGCAGGCGTTTGGCGGGGTCGGTGCCGCCGAGTTTGGCGGTGCCTTTGCGGAGCTGATCGGAGAGCCAGTAAGTTTCGTTCGCGGGCACGGTGAGGCTGAGGAGCTGGCCGACCTTGCGCAAATTATCCGGGGTCAATTCGCCGGGCACGGCGTCGGCGAGGGCGAGGATGTCATCGACGCGCAGGTTGGGTTTTTGCTTCTCGGTGAGGTCGCCGAGCATCTTGTCGAAAATCTTGCGCGCGAGCTCGGGCGGCAGCAGTGCGAGTTCGCCGCGGATTTTCGCCCAGTCGCCGATGCGGAAGGCGGAGAAGAAACGCTGGTCCGGCGTGAGCGCGGCGGGGTCGGCGGAGCCGGTGCGTTCGAGCGCGCTGAAGATGTCGCTGAGGTCGCGGGAAAATTTATGGGTGAGGATGGCCTCGTAGGATTTGAGCGTCTTCGCGTCGAGTGCGACGGGCGCGGCGGCGGGTTGTTGGGCGTGTGTGGAGGAAGCAAAGGCGAGGGCGCAAAGAAGCGCGATCAGACCGAAGGCCGCGCGGCAATTCGCGCCGTAACGGACAACGAACGAACGGCCGATCGCAGCGCGCCGAATCCAGCGAGACATCCGAGCGCGAAAACAATCCCAACGGGATTGTGTCCTCCAGCTCAGGGTTGCGAGGCACGAGCTACCCTGGGGCATCGGCGAAGAGGTCTTCAACCCCAACGGGGTTGTGTCACCGCGCGGCGAAGCGGCCGCAACCCCGTTGGGGTTGTGTCCCGTTGGCGCGGTTACCCAGGGTAGCTCGTGCCTCGCAACCCTGGGCTGGAGGACGGAATCCCGTTGGGATTCAGCGGCAGTGGCAACGATCGCCGCAGAAGGCGTCGAAGGGCAGGGGAGCGCGACGGAGCGCCGAGCACCGGCTCGGCGAGATTCAAGCGCTCGTGAGACACGCCGAGCCGGTGCTCGGCGCTCCGCCGGTGCTCGGCGCTCCGCTTCGGAAAACGATTTTCCGGCGGATGGTGCGACCAGACTGTGCTGAACGGAGTGGTGATTGGGGAAAATGTTCATAGGAACGAAATAGGTAAGATTGAGTAAGACGTCAGCGTTGGCGGCCTCACGAGCCTTTGTCGGGCAGCTTCTCGAATTCTTGAAAACCCGCGCGACCGTCGGGCTTCGGGCCGGGCTTGAGGCCGGGGCCGGGGCCGAGCAATCCCGCCGCGGCGGCCTTGGCTTTGCCGTCGCCGGGGGTGCCGCCTTCCTTGATTTGCAGGGCGGCCTCGAGGTTTCGCAATTTCGCGGCGTTGATCCCCGCGACGCCGTTGATCGCGCGAATGGTTCCGCCCGCGCCGACGGTGCCGGCGGGGATGTTCACCGCGGTGCCCACGACGGGCGGCGCGACGGGTTTCACCACGGGCGGAGGCGGCACGACCGCCGTGCGGCCATCGGCCTTCACGCCGTTGACCGTGTTGATGCCGTCAATCTTGTTCACGCCCTCGGTTTTGTTTTCCGGAACGATTTTGTTCACGCCGGGTCCGGTGACGGGAACCACCGGTTGCGCGACGGGCGGCGGCGGTGGCGGCGGCGGCGTGGTCGGAATGGTCGGCGGAGGAGGCACGACCACGGTGCGGCCATCGGCCTTCACGCCGTTGATGGTGTTGATGCCATCGACCTTGTTCACGCCCTCGGTTTTGTTTTGCGGGACCACTTGATTCACGCCGGGACCGGCGACGGGCACGACAGGCTGCGGCACCGCCTGGTTGCCGGTCTCGAGGTTTTTCACTTTTTGCACGGCCTCTTCCTTCACGCCCTTGATGCCCTCGACGGCGGCGGTGGGCGGGCGTTTTTCCTGCGCGACGGCGAGGCAGCCGAGGCAAAGCCAGACGGGCAGAATGGTGTGTGCAGCGCGTGTGTTCATGGGTTCTTTCGATGCAACGTCTTTGCAAATTCGGCTTCCACGCGTTGCTCGTATTGGGCGAGCGCGCCGGGTTCCTGATGCTCGGCGAGGTAGCGGAAAATCTGCCGCGTGCGCTCGGCGTAAGGCCGCCATTCCTCCTCCGCCGCGCCGTTGGTCTTGAGCAAATACGTCGCGTAATAATGTGCCTTGCCGAGCATTTCGCGGATCGCGCGCGTGGTCTGCGCGTCGTCGCCGCTGACTTGCGCGGACTCTTGGAGCAGCTCGGTGAGGTCGGTGATCGCGCCGACGACATCGAGCATTTCGAGCCGCGCCTTGGCCTTCGCGAGACGGATTTGATGCCGCACGACGGGTCGCTCGCCCGGCGGCAGCTCAGTCATCAACTTGTCGTATTCCTCGACGATCGCCTCCCAGTCCGGCTCCTTCGCGCGCTCGAGTCTGCGAATCTCCGCGACGTGAATGCGCGCCTGCTCGCGCAGCAATTGGTTCTGCCCCTCGTTGAAGTGGTAATAGACCACGCCCACGGGAAACAGCAGCCACAGCAGCGTGAGGAATTTTCTCATCGGTGCATCCCGAAATTGTTGCCGGATGGCTCCACGGTCCGGAGCGCGGCTGTGTCGCAGACCAGCCGCAGCGCCCACGTAAGGTCGAAGTCGTGGAATGTTTCAGTGGGCGTCTTGCTGGTCACGCGCTGCGGCTGGTGCTCCGCACACAGCCGCGCTCCCACCCCCAACTTCGCAATGCACGGTTTTCTCATCGCGCGGTCCCCACGCCTTCCTTCGCGCGCGGGCTGTTCGCCGGGGGCCGCGTGTTCGCGTCGTCCGCGTAATCGGCATCCTCGCGCTCGGGACGAATGGGTTTCCAATCAGTGCCGAAATATTCGAGGAGCACCGGAATCAGCGCGTAAATCGCCGAACCCAAAACCATCGCGAGCACGGCCCACTCGGCGAGCGTCAGGCCCTTCTGCGGCAGCGGCGCGGTGACGACGAGATCGCCGAGCGCGGCGGTGGGGAGATGCTTCTCATTCACGTCCACGTAGATGCCCGTCAACGCGGAGGCCACGGTGCGCAGCGTCTCGGCTTCCTGCCGCGATTGATGGCCGTCGATGAACGTGCCCTTGTGCGGATTGCCCACGCCGAGCACGAACACTTCCTTCACCGATTTCGGGCGCGGCGCGAGCGGCACGAGATTCACGGAATCGCCGTCGGTGAAAATGATCAACCGCGTGCTGCCATCGGGAAAATCCTTCACCAGTTTCACCGCGGAATTCACCGCCTCGCCGAGATCAGTTTGGCCGGCCTTCATCGAGTAACTGAGCGGCAGGCCGTTGAAGACATTGCGCACCAGCTCGGGATCGCGCGCCTCCATCACGACCGGCATCGCTTCGGTGTAGAAGGCGAGCACGCCGAAACGCAGGTTGCCGCTCACGCGCTGGAGGATCGCCTCGACGACGTCGCGCATCCGCTCCTGCCGCGTCAACTTGCCCTCGGGGCCAGCGTCCTTGAGATACATGCTGGGCGAAAGGTCCGCGACGAAGATGAGCCGCGTGGCGTCCTTGTTCGCGCCCGCCTTGCCGCCGCCCTCCGCCGCCGCGAGCCGCAGCAACAGCAGCGTCGCCAAGCCCCACGCAAAAGCCGCGAGACACACCGGCCGCAGCAACGGCACCACGCGCGTCCACCGAAACGGCGCGCCCATCGGCCCGAACGCCAGCCGCCCCACCGCGCGAATCCGCCGCCCGTGCAGCCACTCGGCGAGCAACGCGAGCAGCAGAACGGCGAGCGCGGAATAAAGCGGAATCATTCGGAAAAACAACCGCAACCCAGCCGCCAGACGCGCGGGCCGGCGGCGAAGTGTTGGGTGCGGACACGATTTCTAACGGCGCAGGCCAGCGCCGCGCGAGCCGCGAAGTGAGGGCAATCGTGCAAAATAAAAAGCGTTTTCCCGCCGCACCAATTTCCGCGGAAAGAAAACGCGCCGGAACTGGACGCAGCGGGCACGGCACTTATTGAAACGGGGCGAAAACGAGGCGGGATTTTCCCGCGCAACGGCCGATGCAATTGCACGAGGGGACCGAATTCATTGGCGGGCTTTCACCGCTGGGGGGCGTTGCCGTTCCAACGGACGGGTGTGAGGCAAATTTCTTTGCCAAGGCTGGTTCATTGAGGAAAGGACACGGAAATGTCTGGTGGAGCGCTTCAAGCCGCGGTGTCAGCCAGCTCGCTGGTCGCAGAAAGCGGTGTCGCCGCTGCGCTCTGCCACCGCGGTACAAAATGATCCGGCGCCATTTGTACTGCGCCGGCAGAGCGCAGCGGCGACGG
>JAYVOY010000395.1:0-4789 GCA_043757645.1 Verrucomicrobiota bacterium | reverse complement strand
GGGCACGCTGGCGTCCCTCGCGAACGTGCGGGAAATGTCCGCGCGGGTGCGAATCGAGCGGTAAGCTGTCCGCCCCTTGCCGACCGCAAGGCGGGGGGGGATGGGAATTCGGCAAAGGGAGTTTCGCCCCACCCGGAACCGGGTTCGCGCCGCGCCCCATGCGCATGATGACAACGTTTCATCCCCCGCCCCGCCCTTTCGCCCAGATTCATCTTGGATTCACCAATAGCGCTCCGTAGCGTCCCGCTGCTTTGAAAAAGGCGCCCGGAGTGAACCTAAAATCGAAACGGAAAATCAGGCTATGAAAGGCAAAGTATTAGCGGCTCAGGAAGTCTCGGATATCGTGGCGGGACTCAACCGCATGGCGCGAAATCTCTGGTGGACGTGGAATCAGGACGCCCAGGAACTCTTTCAGGAAATGTCGCCGCGCGGCTGGCAGAACCTCTACCACAACGGCGTCGCCATCCTGCACGAGGTGTCGGAGACGGAGTTGCGCGCCCGCTTGCAGGACCATGAATTCGCCGCGCACGCCCATCGCGTGCTCCACAATTTCCACTCCTACATGGCCGAAAAAAACACCTGGGGCCGCCAGCACGCCCCGGAGTTGCACGCAAATCCCGTCGCGTATTTCAGCGCGGAATTCGGCTTCCACGAAACCCTCCCCATCGCCGCCGGCGGCCTCGGGATGCTCGCCGGCGATCACGCCAAGTCCGCCAGCGACCTCGACATCGGCTTCGTCGGCATCAGCCTTTTCTATCGCGAGGGCTATTTTCAACAGGCCATCAATCAGGACAATTGGCAGACCGAATACTACACGCTGCTCAACCCGCGGAACCTCCCCATCGAACCCGTCCTCAACGCCGCGGGCGACCCCGTCATCTCCTCGATTCGCATTGGGGTGAGCCAGGTCTCCTTCAAGGCTTGGCGCGTCAATGTGGGCCGCAATCCGGTGTTCCTCATGGACACGAATCTCCCGGAGAACGAGGCGCACTTCCGCGACCTGACGCTCCGCGTGTACGGCGGGGACAGCACCACCCGCATCATGCAGGAGATTCTCCTCGGGGTCGGCGGCGTCCGCCTCCTGCGCGCGCTCGGCTACCAGCCCTCGACGTTCCACATGAACGAGGGCCACGCCGCCTTCCTCACCCTGGAGCTTGTGCGCGAAAAATTGGCGCGACCCCTGACCCTCGACCAGGCCGTCGCCGCCACGCGCCAGGAGTGCATCTTCACCACGCACACGCCCGTCGAGGCCGGCCACGACCGCTTCAGCAGCGAATTGATGAGCTACGCCGCGCACAAGTTCGCGTCGCAACTCAAGCTCACCCATCAGCAAATGATGGCCTTTGGCCGCGTGAATCCCGCGGACGAAAGCGAGCCGTTCTGCATGACCGTCCTCGCGCTCAAGCTCTCGCGCGCGGCCAACGGCGTCAGCGAACTGCACGGCGAAGTCAGCCGCGAAATGTGGCAGTGCCTCTATCGCGACCACAAACTCGCCGACGTTCCCATCGGCCACGTCACCAACGGCATTCACCTCATGGGTTGGATGAAAGGCCCGGTGCGCCGCTTCTGGCGGCGCAAACTCGCCGCGACGATTTATGCGAAAACCGAGGGCGGCGAGACCC
The DNA here is from genome assembly GCA_043757645.1 of Verrucomicrobiota bacterium. Classification (GTDB taxonomy): domain Bacteria; phylum Verrucomicrobiota; class Verrucomicrobiia; order Limisphaerales; family BJHT01; genus BJHT01. Next base: position 3,167 of record JAYVOY010000395.1, on the reverse strand, counting down.
ACGCGGCCGCGTGGCAGCACGATTCGCACGTGCCCTTCGAGCGCGAAATCAACTCGCCCGAATTTTGGAAACGGATGGAAGACCCGGACTTCATCACCGACGAGGAACTGTGGGCCTTCCGCTACCGCCTGCGCCGCGAGCTGCTCGAATTCAGCCGCCGCCGCCTCCTGCTGCAGGGCCAGCGCCTCGCGCAGGGCGACTTCATCGCGTTTGATTCCCTCCTGAATCCCGACGCGCTCACCATTGGTTTCGCGCGCCGCTTCGCCACGTACAAGCGCGCCCCGCTGATCTTCCAGCAATTCGAGAGCATCGTGAAACTCGTGCATGACAAGCAGCGCCCCGTGCAATTCATCTTCGCCGGCAAAGCCCACCCGCGCGACGACGAGGGCAAGCGCTTCATCCAGCACATCATTCACCTCAGCAAACACACCGAACTGAAGGGCCATCTCGTCTTCCTCGAAAACTACGATGTCCACGTCGCGCGCCAGATGGTTTCCGGCTGTGACATCTGGCTCAACAATCCGCGCCGCCCGCTCGAGGCCTCCGGCACCAGCGGCATGAAGGCGAGCTGCCACGGCTGCCTCAACCTGAGCATCCTCGACGGCTGGTGGCGCGAGGGCTACGACGGCACCAACGGCTTCGCCATCGGCGACGATTCGCACAGCACCTCGACCGCGGTGCAGGACCGCACCGACAGCGAAAACCTGTTCCACGCACTCACCGAACAAGTCATCCCGGAGTTCTTCAACCGCGACGCCAACGGCATCCCGCGCCAATGGATTCACCGCATCCGCCGCGCGATGGTCACGCTCGTCCCCGAGTACAACACCTGGCGCATGGTGCAGGAATACACGCGGAAATTTTACCTGACCAAGTAGCCGCGGCATCACCTCACGGCCCCCGCACCGGGCGCGCGGCACCCCCGCCGCGCGCCCGCCCTTTTGGGGGAGTCGAGGTCACGCGACGCTCCCATTTTCCATGCGGCAACCGCCCCTTCCCGCCGCGGTCCCGATTCATCACCGCAAAATCGTCCGCGCAAAAATCAAGCGCGCGAACACCCGGATCGCTGGCAAAAGAATTTGGGGCGAAGGAATGGGAACAAAATTTCCTCTTCCAATTCCTTTGCCCCAGATTCCTTTGCCAATTTCTCCCCATTCTCTGCGACATTTTGCGTCCCCAACTTTTCCTAGATTCACCCCACGCCTTTGCCCATTCTCCGCCCCATGTTTATTCTCGACGCCCACCTCGACCTCGCCATGAACGCCCTCGAGTGGAACCGCGACCTCACGTGGCCCCTCGAACGCATCCGCCGCTGGGAACTCAACAAGACCGACACCAAGGACCGCGGCAACAACACCGTCTCCTTCCCCGAGATGCGCCGCACGAACATCGGCTTGTGCGTCGCCACGCAAATCGCCCGGCACGCGCCCTACTTCCACCGCCTGCCCGGCTGGAATTCCCCCGCGCAAGCCTGGGCGCAAACGCAGGGCCAGCTCGCGTGGTACCGCGCGATGGAGGAGGCCGGCGAACTCGTCTCCATCCGCACGCGCGGCCAGCTCGAAAAACATTTTAATCTTTGGTCCCAATCCCCACCGCTCGACGACGGCACCGCCTACATTGTCGAATCCCGCAAACGCGCCGCCAAACTTCCCATCGGCTACATCCTCAGTCTCGAGGGCGCCGATTCCATGGTCACACTCGGCCACGTCGAACGCAGTTACGCCGACGGTCTCCGCGCCCTCGGCCCCGCCCATTACGGCACGGGAATTTACGCGCACGGCACCGACGCCAGCGGCCCGCTCACGGCAAAGGGCCGCGAGTTGCTCAAGGAAATGGACCGCCTCGGCATGATTCTCGACACCACGCATCTCTGCGACGAAACCTTCTGGGAAGCGCTTGATCTCTTCCAAGGCCCGCTCTGGGCCAGCCACCAAAACTGCCGCGTCCTTGCGCCGTGGAACCGCCAGTTCGCCGACGATCAAATCAAGGCCGTCATCCAACGCGGCGGCGTGCTGGGCATGGCCTTCGACGCGATCATGATGGTCCCCGGCTGGATTCACAACCGCAGCAAACCCGCCGACTTCCAACTCAAGCTCGAACGCATCTGCGAGCACATCGATCACATCTGCCAACTCGCCGGCAACGCGCATCACGTCGGCATCGGCACCGATCTCGACGGTGGCTTCGGCAACGAACAAACGCCGATGGATTTGAACTCCATCCACGATCTCCAAAAACTCCCCGCGCTGCTGAAAAACCGCGGCTACAAATCCACCGACATCGAGGACATCATGCACGGCAACTTCTTCAAATTCCTCCGCCAACATTTGCCCGCCTAAGCCGCGCATTGAGCCGCCCGCCGACGGACCGCCGCCGTCTCGGCGGCTCACGACGTCCACCAACCCGCCCGTGTTAAAATTGCCTGCACGTTTTTCATCCGCCCGGAGCCGCCGGGACGGCGGCGCTCCCGGACCGCCGCCATCCTGGCGGCCCGGCGCGCGTCGCCCCGCGGCGACGCGTCTCGCCTTCCCGCCTTCCCGCTTTCCCTCCATCCCAAAAACTTTCGCCTTCATGCACCCCAAAAAACTCACCGCCCTTGCCCTCGCGTTGTTCGTCACCGCCACCGCCACCGCCGCGCCACCACTCGCCGAATCCCTCAGCGCCATCCGCGCCGTCGGCCCGGAAGGCCAGGGTAACACCGCCGCATCCGCCGCGTGGAAAAACCTCGCCGCGCAAGACGCCGCCCAACTCCCCGCCATCCTTGCCGGCATGGACGACGCCAACGAACTCGCCCTCAACTGGCTCCGCGCCGCCGTCGAAACCATCGTCAGCCGCGAGCAAACCGCCGCGCGCCCGCTGCCCGTCTCCGCGCTCCGCACCTTTCTCCAAGACACCCGCCACGCCCCGCGCGCGCGCCGGCTCGCTTACGAACTCATCACCCGCGCCGAACCCGCCGCCACCGGCGCGCTCCTCGACACGTTGCTCGACGACCCCGGTTCCGAGCTTCGCCGCGACGCCGTGCAGCGCGTGATCGACCACGCCCGCGACCGCGAAAACAGCGACAAAAACGCCGCGACGCCGCTCTATCAAAAAGCCCTCGCCGCCGCCCGCGAAGTCGATCAAATCCAACTCGTCACCAAAAAACTCCGCGCCGCCGGCCAGACCGT
>JAYVOY010000394.1:0-4791 GCA_043757645.1 Verrucomicrobiota bacterium | reverse complement strand
CGGAAAGACTCAGCGCCAGCTCCGCGACAATCACCGTCAGGTTCGTCGCGAACCGCGTGTTGTTCAGTTCGTCGGCCTCGAGGATTTCGCCGCCACTATCGACGCGCACAAAATACCGCACGCTCCCCGCGCTCGCGCTCGACGGCAGCACCACGGCCTGCGTGCGCACCAGGAAAGCGCCGACGTTGAGCGAATTGGTGAAACGAAACTCCGCGAGCGTCGAGACCACGCCGTGCAAATTCGTGAAGCCCACCGCCTCGCTCCAAACGCCATTCGTGAGATTCACCGTGCCGCGATTGGTCACGCTCCACACGAGCGTCGCAGGCAGCCCGCCGAACGCCTGATTCGGCGCGGTCACTTGCGCAACCTCGAGGTCCGGCAACGGCGGCAACGAAAGCGCCACGCGCGCCGCCTGAAAATTATTCGCCCCGCTGAGTTCGAACTGCGTGTCGCCCGCGTCCGCCACCACGATGATGAAATAATTTTGCGGCGCGGCATCCGGCGCGAGCGGCAGCGTCACGCTCTGGCTGCGCGTGTAGCCCTGACCCGCGGCGAGCGGCGAAGTGCCCGCGAGCGTGGCCAGCACCGTTGCGCCCGCGAGCGAATTGGAAAAACGGCTGAGATAAATTTGATCGCTCCACACCGCGGTCGTCGGCAGTCCGCCGACATTCGTGACCGCGAAGGTGACGGGGAAGCTTTGGCCGAACACCGCGCTCGCCGGCGCGGTGAGCCGCGTCAACGCCAGGTCCGCCCCGCTGATCAAAATCGGGGTGGCGGCGAAGGCCGTGTTGTTGCCCTCGTTGGTCTCGGCCAGTTCATTGGCGCTGTCCGCCGTGACGCCGAAATACCGCGGCCCGAGCACGCCCGCCGGCAGAATCACGACCTGCGTCACCGTCACCGCCGCGCCCGCCGCGAGGCTGTTGGTGAACCGCGAAACCCCCAGCGACTGCGCGTTCGCGCCGCTCGAATCGGTGGCGAAAAGAATTTGATTTGCCCACGGCCCCATCGCGGCGGCCGCACCTTGATTGGTGATCGTGAAACTCACTTCCACCGCCTGCCCCAGCGTCGCACTCAACGGCGAATTGATTTGCTTCACCACCAAGTCGGGCGCGCTGACGTTGATGGCCGCCGCAGTGTAGGCCGTGTTGTTCGCCTCGTCCGATTCGACCACGTTGTTGCCGCTGTCCACGAACACCCCGAGCCGCAGCGCGCCGGAAAGATTGAGCGGCAGCACGACCGCTTGCGTGCGCGTGAGCGAGCCACCCGCGGCGATCGCATTCGTCATCGACGCGGTGCCCAGCACCTGCGCGCCGCCCCCGCTGGCATTGGTCGCGATGAGAAATTGGTTGACCCACGGACCACTCGCCGCCGCGAGGCCGAGGTTCGTGATCGTGAACACCACGGGCACCGTTTGCCCCACGCCCGCGCTGGCGGACGCGGTGATCCGCGTTGCCGCCAAATCCGGCGCATGAATGTCAATCGCCGCCGCGCTGTACGCCGTGTTGTTGTTCTCGTCCAATTCCACGACTGCATTCGCGCCGTCCGCCAACACACCCAGATAAAACGCGCCGAAGACGCCCGCGGGCAGCGCCACCATTTGCGTGACCGTGACGGAACCACCGACCGCGATGGAATTGGCGAACAGTGCGGTCCCGAGCACCTGCGCGCCTGCGCCGTCGGGACTTGTCGCCAGTAGGAATTGATTGACCCACGGACCGCTCGCGACCGTTTGGCCGAGATTGGTGAGCGTCAACGTGACCGGCACCGTCTGCCCGAGCGACGCGCTGCCCGGCGCGGAAACCCGCGCCACGGCCAAATCCGGCGCGCCCAACGTGGTGAAAGTTCTGTCCGCCGAAACGGTTTCATTTCCCGCCGCATCGCGTGAGCGCACGCGGAAATGATAAGTCGTGAGCGGGGTCAATCCCGGCACCGCAACGCTGTGCGACGTGACCAGCCCGGCATCCACCGTGGTGCTCGATCCGTAAGCGGAGGACGGGCCGAAATCCACCTGCGAGGTGGCTGGCTCGCTCGAAGTCCACGAGATCGTCGCCGCGAACGGCCCCGGTGTCGCGGCGATGGCGGTGAGTTGCGGGAACGTCGCGTCCACAAGCACGGCGAGCACGTTGGTCAACGCGAGGCGCGCGCCCGACACGTCCTGCGCCTGCGAAACGAAAACCTGATTCGTCCCATCCATCGCGGACGTGAGGGTGATTCTGGGCGTGGTGTAAGTGTCATTCGCAAACACCGTCGCGGTCCACGTCCCGCCGCCGGGAACAACGGGCTGGGTCACCGTCGCGCGATTGGTGAGCACGATCTGCGGCACCGGCACCGTGGTCATGCTGCGATCAAACCGCACGGCGATGGTGAAATTCGTCGTGGCACCCACCGGATTTCCAAGGTTGCCCCCCGCGGCAAGCACCAGCGGCAAAATATTTTGCGGACTGTATTCGGCAAGCAACTGGAGCGCGCCGGCATCCTCGGTGGAAAACATCTTGGTGATACCCGGTGAACTCGCGAGCGCCGCGCCGTTCAGCGTGAACTGTTGGAATAGATAGCGGGTGGGGCCATTGGTGACTACCGCCGGTGCCGAGAACGTCGTCGTCGCGCCATTCGTGTAAGTGCCCGCGCCGGTAACTATCGCCAAGCCAACCGGCGACGTTCCCGCAGTCACCACGTGAGTTAGATTGGTCGCGGTGTAATTGGCGGCCAGCAATCGGTTACTATAAATACCGATGGTCAAATCCGGCGTCGTGGCCAGCACGCTTCCGTTCTCCGTCCAGTTACTAAAGCGATAACCGAAATTCGGGGTTGCGGTGAACGTGTTGGTGGTGGCCCAAGTAAACGAGCCGGTGCCGCCGACTGTGCCGCCACCCGCGGGACTATTACTCGCCGTGACTTGATAGACCGGCAGCGTGAAATTAGCGACGAGTTGGCGGTCGCGCGAAAGCGTGAAGTTATAGGTCTGATTCGCGCTTTGCACAAAACCCTGCTCGGTCCAACTCGAGAAAATCCACGGCGCATTCGTGGCCGGCGCGGCGGAGACAGTCACAATCACTCCCGCCGGATAAGGATGCCCCGCGCCGGCAACCGTGCCGGCATCGGCGGGATTCACTCCCGCGGTGACGAGATGGGATGGCCCGGTCAAGGTGGTCGCCGCAAAATTCACGACGACATTGTTGGTGTTGACGGTGACGGTTTGATTAGTCGGGTTGTTATACCCAAAGACAGGCAATCCATTCACACCCACCTGATAAACTCCCCCAGCCACCGTGATTTGATAATGCCAGTGGCATCGGTGACACTTCCCAGAATGGTTTCAAAATCCGGAGAAACCACCCGCACATCATCCACGAAATTGTCATTCGAATCGAAACCGGCAAGGTCGAACAATGTCACCGTAGTCAGGTTGGAGGTCGCGGTAAAAGGTATGGATTCCTGCCGCCAATGGAACCCGGGGCCGGTGGTCGTTTCGCCAAAGGCATAAGAATCCACGCGACCGTGACGCCGAGAACACTGGGCAGTCCTTGCACGCTGGCGGTGCCATGAAAGAAGACCAGCGTGTAACTTCTTCCCGCGACCGTGGGAAACGTCTGCGTGACGCCCCCACCGCCGGTGGCGCCCGACGGATCAAGGTATTGAACTCCCTCGGGGGACGCGCCAATGACGGCGCTTTGCACGGCCACATTGGCGCCCGGCTGGCCCACCACCCGCCACCCCGGAATGTTCGTGGAACCAGAACCGTAAAGCAGATTTTGCGAGGCACAATTGGAAGGCAGTTCAAAGCTCCCGTTTTGCACCGGATTAGTGGCATTCGGATCCGGGAAGGCAAACACGGCCGCACCCGCCACCGGGTTTCCCTGACTATTGGTCACCACGCCGCTGATTTGCAGGGTGTTCGTCGTGGCCGGGCCGACGACCCGCAGGCTCACGCCGCCGATGCCATAATCCACCTTCCACTTCCTCCCCGCGGCGAGGGGTGGTAGCTCGAAGTTGGTGAACACCCCGACGTGGGCGGCGTGGTTGATCGGGGTGAATGTGTCGCCACTCGCGGGCACATAACCATTCAGCAAGTCCGCCCCCAGGAGGCCGGACAGATTCACACTCCCGGAGATATTGACATGTCCCGCCGAAACCGCGCTACTGAGGCCGAAGCGCAGCGTCGCGCCATTGTGGTTATAGGCGCCATTGAAAGTGACCGTCCCGCTTTGGACATTCAAGCGTCCGCTGTTATCACAGTCGAAACCGGATTGAAAGGTAGTGGCGCCAAGCGTGACCGATTTGAGAAAACTTCCCAGGTTCAGGAATGTGGAATTCGCGCCATTGTAGGCATTGTTAAACTCGGCGTCCGTCTGTTCATCCCACGTGCCGCCATTGCTGATCGCGCTGCCGCCCCCACCGCGGATGGCACCGCCCGTGTGAATGATGGTGCCGTTGTTGTTGATGGTCGCGCCCGGGAAATCATGATTATTGCCGCTTACCACATGAAAAATACTTCCGTCGGCAATAGTCATCGTGCCAGCGATAAGTCCCGCCGCCCATTGGAGGTTGGCGCTGGTAATGCCCCCGTTGAAGGTGGCCGTGCCACCGTTGAGGAAGGTCGTCCCCGCGCCAGCAAAGACCGTCCCGGCATTGAAGGAGTAACTCGCGAGGAAATTGCAGGCACTATTGGCGAGAACGCTGAACGTGCCACTGTTGGCCCCGCCACCACCCACGTCGAGCATTCCGCTCCGCACCTCGATCAGGCTACTGTTGTTGAGTAGAAAACCTCCTTGAAAGGTGGTGGTTCCCGGG
>JAYVOY010000393.1:0-4798 GCA_043757645.1 Verrucomicrobiota bacterium | reverse complement strand
GGCTCAAACCCTCGGCCAGCACGGTGTCGAGCTGCGTTTCGCGCGGCAAAACCTCCGAGTACATCGTGGCCAGCGTCACGTCATCGTAGGTGAGCGCGACGTTGCGGTGGGCGGGGAAAAACTCCGCGGCGGGCCGGTAAAACTCCGCATCGAGCGCGGCTGAATCGTGCAATGCTTCCATGCGACAAAATGCTCAAGTCGGCGGAACGAAGGCAAGGAGGAAGGGGGTTTTTGGAGAGGCGACTGTTGCGCGTGGAGTGTTCCGCGTGATTGCGCGGAATATTTTCAGCGCGTTTCCAGCCGGCGTCCCAGCATCGTGGTCACGTCTCTCGCCGCGTGAGTCAGAGCGACCAGACAAACGGTGTCGCCGCGGGTTTCGTAAAAAAGCAGATATGGGAAGCGACGCAGACGCACGCGGCGGACGTCGCCTTCCCAGAGGGCGAACCGCAACGGTTCAGCCAACACGGAGCGCACCGCCCGTGCGGTGGCGTCGATCAGGTGCGCGGCGACGGCGGGATTCCGTGCTCCGTACCACAGCGCGGCCTCCTCGAGGTCGCAGTCAAACAGCGCGTGCTTGTCCAGCGAGTGCATCCGCGACGCGTTGTTTCATGCGCTCGAAATATTTGGCGTCCACCGGCTGGGCGAGCTCGGGACGGTCACGCAACTCCGCGCTGCGGCGGAGAATTTCCCGCCTGATCTCGGGAGCCACACTGTCCTCCGTCGGCAGAAGCTCGTCGTGGTGATCGTCCAGCCAAGCAACGAACCGCGCGCGGTCCGCTGCTGGCAGGGCCAGAACCTGAGCTTCGATTTGTTCAACACTCATGCTGACAAGGTACGATTTCGTTTTTGGTTTGCGAATCAAAAGGCGAAACGGTTCGCGCGGGGCCTGCAACCAAAACCATCTGTCATTCGCCTGCCTCCATTCGTCTGTCAAAAATCCCCGCGATAACTTGAAACTGTGTCGCGCGGCCACCGCAGGGTTCTCTCACGTCCCCTTCACCAACCGCCCGATTAAGTTGGTGGTCGAGCGCCCCTCGACAAACGCCAGGAAATGAATCGCGCCGCCGCACGACTCCACGATGCGGCGCTCCTCCTGGTTCATTTTCTCGAGCGTGTAATCGGCGCCCTTCACGTAAATGTCCGGCCCGACGCGCTGCAAAAAGGCGGCGGCGGAAGTCTCGGGAAATATCGCCACGGCGGAAACCGCTTCCAGCGCCGCGAGCACCAGCGCGCGGTCCTGCTCGTGATTGATCGGACGCCCCGGGCCTTTCAAGCGCCCGACGGACGCGTCGCTGTTCAAGCCCACCAGCAGCGCGTCGCCGAGATGGCGCGCGGCCTCGAGATACGTGACGTGGCCGGCGTGCAACAAATCGAAGCAGCCATTGGTGACGACGACGCGTTTTCCGTCGCGTCGCGCTTGCTCGCGCCACGCGGCGATGGTTTCGAGCGGGAGGATTTTTGTGCGGCAATTCATGGCGCGAGCGTGTTGCGATGCCGCCGCGGTGGCAACGCGCAAAACGTGGTTCAACCCGCTGTGAATGGGTTGTGACCGCGCCCCCGCTCGGAACGGAGCGCGGCTCGGTGACCCGCGGCGCGGGCCAACTCGCCAATGCCCAGGCGTAACGATGCAGTAGGACCGCCGCCGTCCCGGCGGCTCACACCGTCCAAACGGGGCGAGGGCGCACAGTTTCCGCAGCGCAAAAAGTTCACTAAATGGTGAGCCGAAAAATCGAGCGTGAATTGCCCTCGCGGCCTTCCCACGCCGCGCGCCCAATTCCCGGCGATTCCCGATGAAGTGTTTGACCGTCAAAAACCGTTTCCCTAGTGTGCGCCCCTGATTTTTTTATGAAGGTATTGATCTGCGATCCCATCTCGACCCGCGGCATTGAACTGTTCCGGCAGCGCCCGGAATTTCAGGTCACCGTGCTGGAAAAACGCCTCGCCGAGGCGGACCTGCTCGCCGTCGTGGCCGACGTTGATGCCATCGTGGTGCGCTCGGAAACCAAGATCACCAAGCGGGTCCTCGAGGCCGCCCGTCAGCTCAAAGTCGTCGGCCGCGCCGGCGTGGGCGTGGACAACGTCGATGTCGAGGCCGCCACGCAGCGCGGCGTCGTCGTGATGAACACGCCCGGCGGCAACACGCTCACGACCGCCGAGTTGACCTTCTTCATGCTGGGCGCGCTTGCCCGCAAAATCCCCGCCGCCCACGCCTCGATGGCCGCCGGCAAATGGGACCGCAAACTGTTTCAGGGCACCGAACTGCACGGCAAAACCCTCGGCGTCCTCGGTCTCGGGCGCATCGGCGGCGAGGTCGCCAAGCGCGCGCTGGTCTTTGGAATGCGCGTCGTCGCCTACGATCCGTTCCTCACGGAAGCCCGCGCGCGCCAGCTCGGCATCGAGATGGTTGGCGACCTCGACGCCGTTTATCGCGAGGCGGATTTCATCACCGTCCACATGCCCGTCACCGAGCAGACCCGCAATATGCTCAACGCGGAAGCCTTCACGAAAATGAAGCCCGGCGTGCGCCTCGTGAACTGCGCCCGCGGCGAAATCGTGAAGGAAGACGACCTCGTCGCCGCGCTGCAATCGGGTCGTGTCGGCGGCGCCGCGCTCGACGTGTTCGTCGTCGAGCCGCTCGCGGCGGAGCATCCGTTCCGCAAATTGCCCAACGTGATTCTCACGCCGCACCTCGGCGCGAGCACCGAGGAGGCGCAGGAGAAATGCGGCATCGAAGTCGCCGAAGTCATCACCGGTTATTTGCTCACCGGCGAAGTGCGCAACGCGGTGAACCTCCCCTTCCTCGACGCGAAAACGTACGAGCAGGTCAAGCCCTACCTCGTCCTTGGCGAGAAGCTCGGCCGCCTCCTCAGCCAGCTCGCGCCGCCGCTCGTGGACCGCATTCACATCACGTTTGGCGGCAAGGCCAAGGAGCTGCCGAACATTGACCCCATCACGCGCGCCATCCTGCGCGGCTATCTCGCGGCGGGCGCGACGAAGGACGTGAACAACGTCAACGTCCGCGCCGCCGCCGTCGCGCAGGGATTGAACGTCGAGGAAAAGCGCTCGGACGAACCCGTCACCTTCAACGAATGGCTGCACGTCCAGTTGTTCACCGGCGAAACGAAAGCCGTCTCGGCTGGCGGCACGTTCTTCGGCTCGCCCAACAACCCGCGCATCGTCCGCCTCTTCAGCCTCCCGGTCGAAATCACGCCCGGGGGCATTCTGCTGCTGCTGAACAACAAGGACCGGCCCGGCATCGTCGGCTACCTCGGCACGCTCCTGGGCAAACACGGCGTGAACATCGCCAACATGAGCCTCAGCCGCGACGCCGCCGGTGGCCAGGCGCTGACCGTCCTCGGTCTCGACAGCATTCCGCCCGCGGAATTGTTGCAGGAAATTCAGCACGATCCGGACATCACCAACGTCCACGTCGTGACCCTGTGAGCCGCTCCATTCGCACGCCCGAGTTCAACGCCCCGTCACTTATGTCACCCCGTCATTTTGCCCTCGCCGCCGCGGTGCTCGCGCCTTTGCTGGCGTTCGCCGCAGAACCCGTCGCGGTCAAACCCGCGCCCGTCGAGCTGTTCCCCGATTTGCCGATCGTCAAAGGCAAGGACGTGGAAATCAAAGCGAGCGAACTCGAACGCGCCTTCATGGAATACCGCGCCAACGCCGCCGCGCGCGGCCAGGGTTCCGTTCCCGACAATCAGCGCCGCGACATCGAGGAGAAGCTCCTCGCGCGCATGATCGTCACGCGCATCCTCGTGAGCAAAGCCACGCCTGACGACCGCACCAAGGGCCGCGAGGCGGGCCTCAAGGCCTACGCGGACTTGCGCAAGCGCGCGGGCAGCGACGAATCCTTCAAGCGCCAGGTCGAGTCGATGGGCATGACGACCGAGTCGCTGCAAAACCAATTGCTCGAACGCGGCGTGAGCGAGGAGGTTTTCACCCGCGAGGTGAAGGCGAAGATCGTGGTGTCCGACGCCGATGTCGCCAAGTTCTACGCCGACAATCCCGCGCGCTTCGAGCAACCCGAGCTGGTCCGCGTGAGCCACATCATGAAGCTCGCCGTCGATCCCTCGCTCCTGCGCGTGCCGAACGCCAAGATCGAATTGCCCGACGACAAAAAGCAGGCCGCCCGCGCCGCGATCGAGAAACTCCTGGAACGCGCCAAGGCCGGCGAGGACTTCACCAAACTCATCCTCGAGGCCAGCGACGATCCCGACAAAAAAGCCAACAACGGCGAATACACCTTCCCGCGCGGCCAGATGTCCAAGGACTTCGAGGAGGCCAGTTTCGGCCTCAAGCCCAATGAAATCAGCGGTGTTGTCACCACCAAACTCGGCTACCACGTCATCAAGCAACACGAGAAAACCCCGTCGAAGAAAATCGAACTCGACAAGGTGAAAGACCGCATCCGCGAAGGCTTGCAACAACAGGAAGCCGAGAAGCAAATGCCGGCCTTCTTCGAGAAGCTCAAGACCGAGGCGGAGGTGAAGATACTGCGGCCGGCGGCGACGCCGTAGGGGGTGAGCGACGCGGTTTCGTCCGTCGGATTTGAAAGCAAACGAAGCCGCTCAACCAAGCCGGATCCATGCAGTTGAAACGCGATCGGAGCGCGGCGTTTACGCCGCCTCACCGCCCGCGCGCGGGTGGTTTTCGTTCGGAGTTCCGTCTTTGGGCGGCGGGGCGCGCGCGTGTTTTGTGGGCGCTGCGCGCCCATTCTCTGCCGCGGAGCGGCGTCGGAGAAGATTAGCCGGGGGCCAGCGAGCGAATGCGAGCGCGGCCCCCGGTTGGC
>JAYVOY010000392.1:0-4809 GCA_043757645.1 Verrucomicrobiota bacterium | reverse complement strand
AATGAGAATGGGGAGCGCACGCGGCCCGCGTGCGGGTTTGGGCGGCCCGCCCAAACCATCGTGTCCCGGTTCTAACTTTCTTCTCCGCGCAGAAAAGTTAGTGGAACGAGGTTTTCGGCGAGCCGCCGAAAACTGCACGCCAGCGGCGTGCGCTCCCCGCGCCGCTGCGCGGCGCGCAACGCCGACTTCGGAGCAACGGGTTGAAGGGGAGCACAGCGGTTTTTTCCGAGCATGAAGGCGACGACGCGGTTGTATTTGTTGCGGCACGCGGAGGTGGCGGTGGCGTATCACCGCACGTTTGGCGGGCGCATTGACATGGATTTGTCGCCGCGCGGCGTGGAGCAGGCGAAGGTGACGGCGAATTATCTGCGGCGCGTGAAGTTCGACGCGATTTATGCGAGTCCGATGAAACGCGCGCAGCAGACGCTCGCGCCGTTGGCGGCGGAGTTTCACGCGGCGCCGGTGAATCTGCCGGATTTGCGCGAGGTGGATTTCGGCGAGTGGACGGGGCACACGTGGGAGCAGGTGTTGGAGAAGTTCGGCACGCACGCGTTCGATTGGCTGGAGAAGATGGATCAGGCGGCGATTCCGAGCGGGGAATCGGCGCAGCAATTTCGGGCGCGGGTGGAGCCGTGTTTGCGGCGGATTTTGGCGCAGCATCACGGGCAAACGGTGGCGGTGATGTGTCACGGCGGGGTGATTCGGATGTTGCTGTCGCTGCTGCTCGAGGTGCCGCTGACGGTGACGGGGCGGTTCGAGATCGAGTATGCGAGCGTGACGGTGGTGGAGCGCGGGCCGCTGCGGACGGAGGTGCAGTTGCTGAATTTCACGCCGTGGCGGGATTGGCCGTGAACGGGGCGAGAGGCTCCGGTGATTTTTTGAAGCAGCAAACGGCGAGAGGTTTTTCCCGCAGATTCAGGACGGCCGCAGATGGGAAATTGGAATCTGTGGTCGGCTTGAATCTGCGGGAGTTTTTGTGGGAGAGCCTCGCGTTCGCGGGAGGAGGTTAGAGTCTCGTTACCTCGACTCCTACAAGGGCGGGGGCGGATTCCGGCGCGCGGGTTCGATGTGGATGAGGACGTCGTAAACGTTGGGGAGTTTTTCGCGGACGACGTCTTTGACGCGGTGGGCGAGGGCGTGGGAGTTGCGGACGGTCATGTCGGGGGCGACGTGGACGTGCATGTCCACGAAGATGTGGTAGCCCATTTTGCGGAGGCGGCATTTCTCGATGGCGATTACCTCCGGCACGGCTTGGGCGATTTCGCGGACACGGGTTTCGAGGGTCGGGTCGGGCATGGCGTCCATCAATTCGGCGAGCGCGCCGCGCAGGAGTCGCTGGCCGTTCCACGCGATGATGCCGGCGGCGGCGAGCGCAGCCCAGTCGTCCGCAGCCTCGTAGCCGGGGCCGCCCACAAGCGCGATGGTGATGCCGAGGGCGGCGGCCGCGGAGGTGAGGGCGTCGCTGCGGTGATGCCAGGCGTCGGTTTGCACGACGGTGCTCTCGACGGAAACGGCCTCGCCGAGAACGAAGCGGAACAGGCCTTCCTTGATCACGATGACGGCGAGGAGCACGACGAGCGTGAAGGGCGCGGGGCACGAGTGGGGTGTGATGATTTCGCGCACGGAGGTGCCGGCGATCCACACGGCGGCGACGAGGAGCATTCCCGACACGAGCGCGGAGGCAATGGGTTCAGCCTTGCCGTGGCCGTAGGGGTGATCGGCGTCCGCGGGCGCGGCGGAGATGACGAGGCCGCGCCAGACGATCAACGCGCTGAAAAGATCGGCGAGGGACTCGACGGCGTCGGCGACGAGCGCGTGGGAGTGGCCGACGATGCCTGCGGCGAGCTTGCCGGCGATGAGCAGGGTGTTGACCACCATGCCGAGAAAGGTCGCGCGGAGGCTGCGTTGGAGGCGCGTGCGTTGCACGGGCGGATTAGAGTCATCGAAGCGCAAAGTTCAAAGTTCAAAGCTCAAAGTTCAACCGGAGGAATTGGCCCACGAACCACACGAACCACACGAAAACCAAATGGGGCAAAAACTCTCCACTGTTACCGGAACGGGGTGACGAGAGCGCAGCTTCCAAGTTCGGTTTGACCCTTTGTTTTCGTGTGTTTCGTGTGTTTCGTGGGCGGGAATTTTTTCTTCGAGGGATTCTTTCGTCGCGTCATTTCACCTCGTCGTGCAGCGCGGCGAGCATGGTCTCGACTTCGGCGAGGGTGCCGAGGGGGACGCGGAGGTTGAATTCGTAATCACCGGCGGGGAGCGTGTCGGGGGCGTGGAGGCGGAAGACGCAGTTCCATTTCACAACTTTTTCGGGACCGAAACGCCAGCGTCCGTAGCGGGGCGCGGCTTGGTTAGTACGTGGCTGGGGCGGGGCGAAAATGCCCAGGGCGTGGCTGCCGTTCGCGGTGGCGAGGACGACGGGGCGCGGGATTTCGCCGGGGCCGTCGGTGAGGGGTTCGAGCTTGCGGGTGGCGGGATTGAACTGCCAGAAGCGCTCGAACTCGGCGGGCAGGTAACCGGTGAGCGCCTCGAATTGCGCGGTGCGGTGCGGCTCGGCGGCGGGGGTGGTGAAGGTGACGCGGTAGTCGAGCATCTGGGCGAAGCGACCGGTGCCGAGGCGGACGCGTTTGGTGAGGAGGTGGGTTGAGAGTGTGTTGGGGTTGCGCGCGAGTTGGCCCGCAGAGCGTTCGCCGGGCGCGAGCCAGAAGGCCATTTGCGTGCGGGTGAAGAGTTCGTTTCCCGCGCTGCGGAGTTCGAGAAGTTTGCTGGTGGAGTGCGGTCCCGCGCCGTCGCGGCGGGAGCCGGCCTCGGTGGGATTGAAGGTTTCGGCGTTGGCGGTGGGTGAGTTGTCGAAGGAGGACGCGGATTGGAGTTGGCGGCCGTGGTCGGTGCTGTTGATGAATTCTTTGCCGTTCCAAGTGAGCGAGTGAATCGCGCCGGCGAGTCGCGCGGTGGTGGTGAGGACGATTTCGGAAACGCCAGCGGGGGCGCGGGTGACCGAGTGGCCGAAGAGGGGCGCGGGTTCGGGGCCGGGGGCGTGGCGGGATTCGAGGAGGATTTTCCCCTCGGCGTCGCGGAGGGCGAGGCGCGCGAAACGGATTTCGCCGGGGGCGGTCGCGGGGTCGAGGCGGAGGGCGGCGAGGGGTTTGGCGGCGGGGATTTTCACGGAGTAATCGTGCCACAGGCCATCGTGTGCGATGGAAAACGTCACGACGTTGTCGGGCGAAAAACCGGTTTGCGGGGCGGTGGTCCAGAAGATTTGGCCGGCGCCATCGCTGTTGGAGCGGAGCCGGAGTTCGACGGTGAAGGGCGGGCGTCCGGCGGGGATGGTGCCGGTGGTGTGCAGGAAGGGATCGCCGCCGAGTGCGGTCAGGATGAACTGCTGGTCACGCGTGTCGAGGCGGGCGTCGCGGCTGGTTTTCCACGTCGGAAAATTCGGAGGGGCGGGCACCGCTGCCGGGGTCTCAACAACAAAATTCACCCACAAAAACGCGGCTAGCACGGCGCTTTGAAATGGTGGCATGAATGCTCTCGGAAACCAATCGGCGTTGCGACCACGACAAAACCAACGACGAAAGAAAAGATTTTCGGCGCTGAGGAAGCGGGCCATTTGAAAGCACTCGGCCCGAGGCGTTCGCCGCTTGGAGCGGCGGTTCGCGGCGGGCCGGTGGTGGCGCGGACGGGGGATTATTTGTCGGTGTCGCCCATCTTTTCCATCATGACGATGAGGGGCAGGAACATCGCGATGACGATGCTGCCGACGACGACGGCGAGGAAGACGATCATGACAGGCTCGAGCAGCGAGGTCATGGCCCCAACGGCGTTGTCCACTTCTTCCTCATAGTTGTCGGCGACCTTCATCAACATTTCGGGCAGCGCGCCGGTTTGCTCGCCGACGTCCACCATGCTGATGACCATGGGCGGGAAGACGCGCGAGGCCTCCATGGGGGCGACGATGGGTTCGCCTTCTTTGACGGCGTCCTGAATGGCCGCGACGGCATTGGTGACGATGACGTTGCCGGCCGTTTCCTTGACGATGTTGAGGGATTGGAGAATCGGCACACCGCTGCTGACGAGGGTGCCCAAGGTGCGCGAGAACCGGGCGATGGCCACCTTGCTGACGACCGGCCCCAAACCGGGCATGGTCAACAGCATTTTGTCTTTGAAATAAATGCCCTTCTTGGTCTTGAGGATCAGTTTGATCGTCGTGACGAAGGCAAACACGAGGCCCACAGTGGCCAGGATGTGGTTCTTGATGAAGTTGGAGATGCCGAGAACCAATTGCGTGAATGCCGGCATCGGTTCGCCGTTCAACATGTCCTTAAAAATTTCCTCGAACTTCGGGACGACGAAGGTCATCAGGACGCCGACGATGACGACGGCGACGACGAGCACGGCCATCGGGTAGAAGAGGGCGGCCTTGACCTTGCCTTTGATCTTCTCGGCTTTTTCCTGGAACTCGGCCAGACGGTTGAGGACGACTTCGAGCACGCCGCCCAGTTCACCGGCCTTGACCATGTTCACGAACAGGCGGTCAAAGGTTTTTGGGTGGCTGGCCAGCGATTCGGAGAAGGTGCTGCCGCCCTCGATCGAACCGGCGAGTTTGCCGAGAATTTCCTTGAGCGTGGGGTCGCGTTCCTGCTTCTGCAACACGCGCAAGCCGCGCAAGAGCGGCAGGCCGGCGTCCACCAGGGTGGCCAACTGCCGGGTGAAGGTGGAGAGGGCCTTGGCCTTAACCTTGCCGCCCAGCCCGGGAATCTTCAGGTTGAGTTGGAGATTGATCCCTTTGCCCTTGGGCTTGGCGGC
>JAYVOY010000391.1:0-4812 GCA_043757645.1 Verrucomicrobiota bacterium | reverse complement strand
GCTACACTTCGCCGTTATGAAAAGGCATTTCGCCGCCGGACTCGGAACCGTCACCCGCGCTTGCGCAGGGTCCGCGGCCAGCGTGAAAAAGGAGCTTGGTAAACCGGCCGCCACCCCGGTCGGCGCGGCGCGGATTCGCGGCTGGGGCGTCCGGGCCAAGATTTTTCGCCGCGGCGAAGTCTGGGACGCGGCGGGAAACTGCGAGCCGCCCACTCACCCGGGCGGATTTCCCGCACCGCAACCCACCCTTCCGTGAATTCCCCCGCCACCACCCCACCCAGCCCGCCCGTCGCGGCCGATGTGCGACTGGAGGCCGGCGGTCGCGCGGTCCTCGTCCTGCGCGGTCGGCTGGACTCCACAACTGTGATGGGACCGTGGCGGCAACTCACGACCGCCCGGCGCGGTGGCCCGGTCCGTGTCCTCGCCGTGGACGCCAGCGGCGTGGATTATTGTGACGGCTCGGGAATGGCCCTGCTGCATTGCTTGAAAATGGGTTTTTTCACGCCCGGCGCGACCGTCACGGTCACCGGCCTCAGCCCCGAACTGCAACGCCGCTGCGACGCTTTCACGGCGGCGGATTATCGCGCCAGCGTGCCGCCGCCGCCCAAGCGCACCCATATCGCCACCGACCTCGGCCGCGGTGCGCGGGCGCTGGCGCGCGATTTCACGCTGCAGCTCGAATTCATCGGCGCGGTGGTGCGTGGACTCGCGGCCACGCTGTTCCACCCGCGGATGATGCGCTGGGACGAGGTGTGGCGCGTGTTCGAGTCGGCCGGGGCCAACGCGCTGCCGATCGTTTCGTTGATCAGCCTGCTGGTGGGGCTGGTGATTGCCTTCGAAGCGGCGCAACCGCTGGCGTTGTTTGGCGCGCAAATTTTCATCGCCGACATGATCGGCCTCGTCATGGTGCGCGAGTTGGGGCCGATGATGGCCGCGATCATTTTGGCGGGACGTTCCGGTTCCGCCTTCGCCGCGGAATTAGGCACGATGAAGGTGAACGAGGAACTCAACGCGCTCCAGACGATGGGCCTTGATCCCGTGCGTTTCCTCGTCGTGCAACGCGTCGTCGCCGCCGTGTTGGTCACGCCGCTCCTGACCGTGTATGCGATGCTGATGGGCGTGCTGGGCGGCGTGTTGGTGATGTTGGGCCTCGGCTTCCCGCTCGTCGCCATTTACACGCAACTGCTCGCCCGCCTCACCGCCCACGATGTCCTCATCGGCACGCTCAAAGGCGTGGTCTTCGGCGTCATCGTGGCCGCCGTGGGCTGCCTGCGCGGACTGCAAACCGCCAAGGGACCGAGCGCCGTCGGCGACTCGACGACCCGCGCCGTCGTGAGCAGCATCCTCCTGATCATCGTCTCCGACGCGGTCATCTCCATCCTGCTTTTTACGCTCCGCAAATGAACGGCCCTGACATCGCCATCGCAGTCAAAGGCCTGAAAATCGGCTACGACGGCACCATCGTGCTCGAGAACATCAACTTCCAAGTGCGCGGCGGCGAGGTCTTCGCGATCCTCGGCGGCTCGGGTTGCGGGAAGAGCACACTCCTCAAGCACGTCATCGGCCTCTATGAGCCAATGGCGGGCGAGGTCTGGATCGCGGGCGAGAATTTCTCCGGCGCCGACGAGGAGGCACGCCGCCGCCTGCTGCGCAAATTCGGCGTCATGTATCAGAGCGGTGCGCTGTTCGGTTCGATGACCGTCCTCGAAAATGTCCGCCTGCCGCTGGACCTCTTCACCGATCTGCCCGAACGCGCCCGCAACCTCGTCGCACTGGGCAAGCTCAAGCTGGTCGGCCTGGCCGCCGCCGCCCACCAACAACCCGCCGAACTCAGCGGCGGCATGCAGAAACGCGCCGCGATCGCCCGCGCCATGGCCCTTGATCCCGGCATCCTCTTCCTCGATGAACCCTCGTCGGGCCTTGATCCCGTGACCTCCGCCGGCCTCGATGTTTTAATCAATGACCTCGCGCACAACATGGGGATCACCTTCCTGATCGTGACCCACGAATTACCGAGCGTCTTCGCTGTCGCCGACCGCGTCATCCTGCTCGACACCCGGTCGCGCACCATGATTGCCGAGGGAGCGCCCGCGGAGCTGCGCGATCATTCGCCCAATCCCACGGTCCGCCAGTTCTTCAACCGCGCCGCCGAACCTGTCATCCCCCCTCCGACCTGACCGCCCATGAGCCTCAAGCCCAACAATCTAAAAATCGGCCTGTTCGTGCTGGCCGGCCTCGCGGTTCTCCTCGCGTCACTTTTCGTCTTCGGGGCGCGCACTTATTTCGAGGAAAAGAAACAGTTTGAAACCTACGTCAGCGGCGACGTCGAGGGCTTGTCCATTGGCTCCGCGGTCCTGTTGCGCGGCGTGCCCGTGGGCAAAGTCAATCGCATCACGTTCACGTGGATCGATTATCCCGCCCTCACGAACACGGGCCACGTGCTCGTGCAATTCGAGGTGAAGGCGCGGATCATCCCCACGCTCCGCAATCAAACCTTCGCTGAACTCCTCAAGGATCACATTGCCCGCGGCCTCCGCGCCCGCGTCAAAGGCGTGGGCATCACCGGCACCAGCATCCTCTCGCTCGAATACCTCACCCCACCGCCGCCCACGCCGCTGGAGGTGACCTGGGAACCCGCCCACCATTACATCCCCTCCGCCGAAACACAGTTCAGCCAGATGGTCGCCTCCATCGAGGCGTCGCTGCGCAATCTGCGCGAAGTCGATTTCAGCAAGGTCTCCACCAATCTCAATCAAGTGCTGCGCTCGACCGACAAGCTGGTGCAGGAAGTCACCAAGCTGAACTTCGACCGCCTCGGCACCGAGGCCACCCGCCTGATCGCCGAGGTGCGGGAGACGAATCAAAAACTCCAAACCAACCTCCTCGACCAAATCAGCGGTGACTCCACCAAACTCCTCGCCGAACTCCGCGCCAGTAACCAAAAACTCTCCGCCACCCTCGACGACGCCCGCGCCGGCATTCACGCCGTGAAATTTGCGGAAATCAACGCCAGCCTGAACCACGCCGGGCGCAACGCGGACAAACTCCTCCTCGAGGTCGTCGAAACCAACCGCAAGCTCCACACGCTTCTGGACCGCCTGAACACCCTCAACGTCGCCCCGCTCAACACCTCCATCGAGAACGCCCGCAGCGCCACCGAAAGTCTCGACGCCGTGTTGCGCGAGTTGAAGCAATACCCGTCCGGCTTCCTCTTCGGCACCCCACCACCGCCCGCGCGCAGCCTGCAAAAGCCCGCCAAATAATCCGCCTCTTCGCCATGAAACTTCGCGTTCATCCCCGCTGCCTCGCCCGCATTCGTTCCGCGCGGCGCGGCCTTCTCGCCCTCGCGTTCGCCGGCCTTGTCGGCACGCAGACCGGCTGCCTTTCCCGTCCGCCACTCGTCAAAGAATCCTTCGCGCTCACGGTTCCCGCCGCGACGGAAACCACGCCCGCACCGACCGCCGCGAGTTCCGTTCTCACGCTCAAGAGCATCACCGTCGCGCCGCTGTTCGAAGGCAAAGCCCTCGTTTATCGCCGCGCCGAAAACACGTGGGAACAAGACCCGTATGCCGAATTCCTCGTCCCCCCCGCGCGGATGTTCAGCGCCCCGCTGCGAACCGCACTGCGTCGCAGCGAGGCTTTCCGCGATGTGGTCGAACCCGGCAGCGTCCTCGTTCCCGACCGCGTCGCGGAAATTCAAGTGACCGAACTCTACGGCGACTTCCGTTCCCCCGCTGAACCCACCGCCATCCTCGCGCTGCGTTGCACCCTCATCAGCGCCGGCGCAAAACCGGAATCCCTCCTGCAAAAAGAATATTCCCGCCGTCTCCCACTGACCGCCCGCACCGCCGACGCCCTCGTCGCCGGCTGGAACGAAGCTCTCGCGCAAATCCTGCTCGAGCTTGCCGCCGACGTTTCCGCCCTCCGCAACTGACCCCGAATTCCCGCCGCCGCGCATCTTGACGCTGCCCTCAAAAGTGAACCGTTTCGGGGCGCGGTTGAGCACCAACCGCAGCGCGTGGCGAGCACAAGCACCGCCGAAACACCTCACGACCTCTGATACTGCTTCCCAACGATAATCGGTGCGTTGCGGGAACACCCCTCACCCTGCCCTCTCCCCTCCTCGGAGGAGGGGAGAGGGCAGGGTGAGGGGTGTCGATCCTTCGGCAATGCACCGATTCTCATGGCGAAATAGTTTCATTGCTGCGGGCGGAATTTTGTCGCGGCGACGCGGGCGCGACAAGGCTGGGAAATTTTGCAGCGGGCGAATCCACTCACCGAATTCCAAAACTCACGCCACCGTATCCGTCCGCTCGAAGCGCCCAAATTTCAGCGCCAGCGTCGGGAGCACGAGGAGGTTCAGCGCGGTCGAAGTAATCAGGCCGCCGAGAATCACAATCGCCATCGGGCCTTCGATCTCCGCGCCGGCTTCGCCGCTGTGGATCGCGAGTGGCAGCAGGCCCAGGCCCGTGACGAGCGCGGTCATCAGGATCGGCACGAGCCGCTCGCTCGCGCCGCGCAACGCGCAGTCGAGTCCCCACGTCATGCCTTCCTCCACGACGAGATGCTCATAGTGCGAAATCATCATGATGCTGTTGCGCATCGTGATGCCGAAGAGCGTCACGAAGCCCACGAGTGAGCCGATGTTCAGATGGCCCGCGTCGGCGTCGAACACCCCCGCGAGCACAACGAACAGCGCGCCGCCAACGAGCGCGAAGGGCACATTCGCCAGCACGAGCAATAGGTTGCGCACGCTTTTGAACACCACCGAGAGCAGCAGCAAAATGCCCACGCCCGCGATGCCCGCGTGCA
>JAYVOY010000390.1:0-4813 GCA_043757645.1 Verrucomicrobiota bacterium | reverse complement strand
TTCCGGGTGGATTACGCGGATGTATTGAACAGCGTCACAAACTGGCTCCCGCTCACCAATGTCACGCTGCCTTCCTCGCCGTATCTGGTGATTGACCCCGCTTCACCGGGCCGCACGAACCGCTACTACCGCGCCGTGCCGTTGCCGTGAAGGTAGGGCGCGTCACTCCGTGCGCGCCGTCAGTGGCAATCGGACGCGCTGCGGCGCGCAGCGGACTGCGCGCCCTACCGCACCATCGTGTCATCCGGCTCGCATCGAGAATAGCCCAGCCATTCATGGCTGGGTAAAACGTCCCCCCAACCCTTGAAGTCCCGCAGGGACGAAAGAACACTCCCGCCGTCCCTGCCGGGACTTTTACGTTTCGCCTCACCCACCCACGGTTGAAACCGTGGGCTATTCTCCCACCGTCCCTCCGGGACAAACCCTCAAACGCTACTCCCGCCCATCGCTGGTAGGGCGCGTCACTCCGTGCGCGCCGCTGTGGCCTTCCCCCACGCGTCCATTGCCTCCCCCGCCCCGGCGCGCAGAGGACTGCGCGCCCTACCTCCCTCATCCATCGCCAGTCGTTCTTCGCGTAAAACCGGCTTGCCGCAATGGGCAAGCAACGGTAGCCTCGCAGCATGAAATTGACCGCCGTTTATGAGCCGGCCGCCGAGGGCGGTTACGTGGCCTGGCTGGAGGAAATGCCCGGCGTGCAGACGCAGGGCGAGACGCTGGCGGAGGCCAAGGCGAACCTGCTGGATGCCTTGCAATTGTCCCTCGAATACCTGCGCGAGAAGGCGCGCAAGGTGGAGTCGCCCCAGAGCGTCCGCGAGGACTTCGAGGTGGCCTCCCTGTGAAGCTGGCAGACTTGGAGCGGCACCTGCGACGCCACGGCTGTCAGTTCAAACGCGAAGGTGGTCGGCATTCCATTTGGGAAAATCCCGCCCGCAACACTTGGAGCGCCGTTCCCCGTCATCGCGAAATCAAGGACCATCTGGCGCGCGGCATCTGCCGTCGGTTGGAGATTCCGCTGCCGTAGCTTCGTCCCTCACGGTTATCACCGTGGGCTATGCTCGCTCGTCCCGCCTAGACATAGGCCCCAACGCTACTCCCGCCCGTCGCTGGTAGGGCGCGTCACTCCGTGCGCGCCGCTGTGGCCTTCCCCCACGCGTCCATCGCCTCCCCCGCCCCGGCGCGCAGAGGACTGCGCGCCCTACCTTTCGCGTCATCTCCATCCGCCGCACCTGTCCCGCAGGGACACCCGCCAATAGCCCGGCGTTTCAACGCCGGTTTCCCGCCTTGCCCGCGTCCCGCAGGGCCGGGTGAACCATTTTGATTTCCATGCCACCGTGCTGCACCTCCTCGGCCTCGATCACCGCAAACTGTTTTTCAAACGCAACGGCTCCGACCACGCCCTCGTCGAGAACTCCGCCGCCCGCGTGGTGACCGCGCTGCTCCGCGCGTGACGGAGCGCCGAGCACCGGCTCGGCGCGATCCCGGCAGACAGCCTACGCCGAGCGGGTGCTCGGCGCTCCGCCCGCGCCACGACAATTCAAGCCACTGCGTTTTCCGGTAACACCGTTCGGGAATTCTGGGTTCATCGCGGCTCTGTGGTCCTCGTTTCGGAAACCTTTTACCACAGAGACGCGATGGACACAGAGAACCGGGATCAGGAATTCAACGCGCCCTCTGATTCGGCGAATCCTCCTCCCACAACCCCGCCTCCGCCCTCACCCGCTCCAGCAACCGCGCGTCCGCCGCGGGAAATTCGTACCACCCCAACTCCGCGCGCCCGACCCACGCGACCGCCGCGCAGCCGAGCGGTTGCGGCTCCGGCTCACTCGCGGCAAGCCGGCAGCGAAAAAAACGCAGGCTCACGCGCTTCCCCGGATATTCGTGGTCCATGGATTCAAGCAACGCGCCCACCTCGACGGTGACGCCCAGTTCCTCCCGCAACTCGCGCCGCAAACATTCCTCAAACGTCTCGCCCACCTCGCGTTTGCCACCGGGAAATTCCCACAATCCGCCGAGATGATCCTCCGCGCGCCGCCGACTGATCAGGAGTTTGCCCCCGCGAAACACCAGCCCCGCCGCGACCTCGACCGCCCTCGCCGCGCCACCGGAATTTTGCGTCTCCGACATTCGGTGAGGCGAGTTGCGCGCGGCAACGACCAACGCGAAAAAACTACTGCCGCCCGATGCTCTTGTAGATGAATCCGAGCCGTTCCATTTCGCGCGGATCGAACAAATTGCGGCCATCGAACAGGATCGGATGCGTCATCCCCTTGCGCGCGCGCTCCAGGTCGAGCTGCTTGAATTGCGGCCACTCGGTGGCCACCACGAGCGCGTCGCAGCCGGTGGCGACGTCGTTCATCTCGTCCACGTAGGTCACGTCGCGCAACACCGCGCGGGCCTTGTCCATCGCCTGCGGATCATGCACGCGCAGCGACGCGCCCTCACGCTGGAGCCGCTGGCAGAGGTCGATCGCGGGCGACATCCGGACGTCGTCGGTGTTCTGTTTGAACGCCAGCCCGAGCACGCCCACCGTCTTGCCCTTCAACACCCAAAGCGTGTCGGAAATTTTTTTCACGAACCGCTCCATCTGATTCTCGTTGATGCGCTGCACCTCCTTGAGCAGCGAAAAATCGTAGCCCAACTGCTGCGCGATCTGGATGAACGCGCTCAAGTCCTTCGGAAAACAACTGCCGCCAAATCCCAGCGACGCATCCAGGAACCGCCGCCCGATGCGCACGTCCATCCCCATGCCGTTGGCGACTTCCGTCACGTCGGCCCCCGACGCCTCGCAGATCACCGACACCGCGTTGATGTAGGAAATCTTCAGCGCGAGGAAGGAGTTGGATGCGTGCTTGATCAACTCCGCCGAGTTGATGTCGGTGATCATGATCGGCGCTTGGAACGGTGCGTACAATTCGCGCATCGCCGCCACCGGCCGCTGCGAGGTGACGCCGACCACCACGCGGTCCGGCTTCATCAAATCCTCGACCGCAAAGCCCTCGCGCAGGAATTCCGGATTGCTCACCACGTCGAACTCCACGCCCTTGCGGCAGTAGCGCCGGATGGTCTCCGCGACCTTCTCGCCCGTCTTCACGGGCACCGTGCTCTTGTCCACGATGATTTTGTAACTCGTGAGCGCCGCGGCGATTTCGCGCGCGACCCGCTCGATGAAGCTCATGTCCACGCCGCCATCGGCCAGCGGCGGCGTCGGCACCGCGATGAAAATCACGTCGGACTTCGCGACGCCCTCGGTCGTGCTCTCGGTGAAACTGAGCCGCCCCGCCGCGACATTCTTGCGGATCAATTCCTCCAAGCCCGGTTCATAAATCGGAATGCCGCCGCCTTGGAGCAGCTGCACTTTCTTCGGATCATTGTCCACGCACGTCACGTGATGCCCGACCTCTGCGAAGCACGTGCCCGTGGTCAAACCGACATAGCCAGTCCCGATGATGGTGAGTTTCATGATTGAAATTGCGCGGACTTAAAAACCTCTCTGGTGATAAGTGTCACGCGCCAGTAACGCGTATGAGCCGTCAGCCATCGAAAACTTTTCGGCAGAATACCTCACGCTCAACACGTCGCTGCAACCCGTCCCGCTCACGGTTTCTTCGGCGTCGGAGCGGGCGGAACCACAGGCGCGTTGGTCAACCCACCCCGCCGAACTACGATATTCGACGAGACCACGTTGGAAACCGCCGTCACGACCACGTTGGGTTTCGCCACGGCATTCGAGACCCCTGTCACCACGGCATTCGAGGCCGCCTCCGCCGCCTTTCGATTGGCCAGCGCATTGGAAAGTGCCATCATCAGCGCCGCAGAATTGCTCTGCACCATCACGGGCGAGTTCGTGCCCGCACCGATCGTCGGCATCAATGGCGCGGGCGGGATGCCCAAATGCGGATACTTCGCCAGCAACAAATCCTTCCGCGAAAACGCCTCGGAACTCCACAGGCTCCGCGACTCGGGCTTGGCCATCTCGTCGTAAATTTTGTACGCGTCCTCCGGCTTGTTGCGCGCCTCGTGGATCACGGCCCGCGCCAGCTTCGCCTGCACCGTCACGGGATCCTTCGGGAATTTCTGCTCCACCGATTGATACGCCGCGAGCGCCGCGTCGAGATTACCAGCGGAATCCTCGCACGCCGCCACGCCGTAGGCCGCGGTCGGAAGCAATTTGCTGTCGGAATATTGCGTTTGGAATTTCTGAAACGCCGCCTTCGCCTCCGCAAATTTCCCCTGCTGAAACCACGCCCCCGCGGCCAGCAACAACGCCCGCTGCCCCGCCGGCGCGCCCGCGTGTTTGTCCGCCACCGCCAGCAAACCCGCCGCGTCCGGCAGGCTCTTGTTCGCGTTTCCGAGCGGCGCCTTGAACAAGGCCGACAACGCCTCCTCGGCCGCCACTTCCTGCTGACGCTGGAAGTAAGTGAAGGTGTAAGTCACCAGCCACAACACCACCGCACCGACCGCGACCGCGATCAGCCGGCGTTTGTTGACTTCCAACCACGCCAGAAAATCGATCACGAAGTTGGACTCTGTTTGTTCGGGTTCCATATAGGGCGTGGCATCCTTGGTTTGCCGAACGAAAAGGCAAGCCCGAAAATCCGAAAAGCGGAAAGCGCAATTGGCGGCTCGGGGCGCGGTCAAAAGTGGGCCGCGCGGCAAGAATCGTGGCGCAGATTTCCCAGTCTGCGCTGCGTGCCAGTCATGCGCTCACCCACTTTTAACCGAATCCATGCCGTCGTAGCGCCGCCGTCCCGGCGGCTCACACCGTCCGAACGGGGCTGCTGCGAGCTTTGGTCGTTGCGCAAACGTGTCACGG
>JAYVOY010000389.1:0-4824 GCA_043757645.1 Verrucomicrobiota bacterium | reverse complement strand
TGCGGGTGTTGAATTCGGCGAGGTCGGTGGCGGTGATCGAGTTGGCGGCGAGCATTTCCTGTTCGATTTTTCCATGCGGGCCGGGGCGTTCGGGAAATTCCCAATGGAACGTGCCGGAGTTGGTGGTGGGAATCCAATCGACGTGCGCGGTGGTGAGGCCGGCCTGGAACACGGCGTCGTAGAGCGTCGGCACGCGGACGAGGACGGATTTGTTCACCCACGGTTCGAGCCGCCACGGTTCACGCGGGCCTTGCGGGACGATGAGGCCGTTGTAGAGCACGCCGTGGCGCGCGGGGGAGACGCCGGTGACGAGCGTGGTGTGATTGGGCCAGGTGAGCGTGGGGTTCGAGACGGTCATGCGCGCGGCGGTCGCGCCGGTGGCGGCGCGCGCGCGCAGCGTGGGCATCGGCAGCGCGGGATCGGCCCAGAGCCACGCGGGGAAGCCGTCGATGCTGAGGAGGATGACCATGCGGTCGCGCGCGGGGACGGGCGCGGGGGTTTGCGCGGGGGTGGGGGTGATGGGGAGAAGGAGGGACAGCGAGAGGGCGAGCAGGAACGGCGAAGGGAGCAGCAGCGCGGTGCGGCGGGTGAAAAAATTCATCGCGGCATTGCGCCTGAAATTAGGCGGGGGTGCAACTGTGCCGGGGTTCATTTTGTACTGCGGTGGCAGAGCGGAGCGACGACACCGCTTTCGAGCGCGCGGGAAGGCCGCGGAGAACCAGTGCCTGCGGTGCGTGAAGCAGCCGTCCGGAGGGCAGGAGGAAAATAGCCCGCCGCTTCAGTGCTGGGATTCGCGTCGCCACGGGAGCGAGTCCCGGAGGGACGAAAGAGATTGTGGATCCGAGGCTCTGTCGTCCCTGCGGGACTTGGCGTTCCATCGTGCTTGAACCCAGCACTGAAGTGCTGGGCTATTTTCGGTTGTCCCTGCGGGACTCGGAACTGTGGAAGGACGGTGGCGTAGAAAGAAAAATTGCGTGCGGGAGTCCACGAAAATTTTTAACGCGCTCCGTGCGTGCGAAAGCGCCGTCGCCGCTGCGCTCTGCCGGCGCAGTACAAAATGAGCTTCGGCGCATCCTGAACGCGCGTGTTGGATTCGCACCGCGGAGGTGGGAAGGGCGCGGAGGGGGAAAAGTTAGAGTCTCCTTACGTCGTCTCCTACAATTGCAGTATTGGCTTTGCGGCGCGGGGGGATTCGCGGAGAAGTGCGGGGTGCAAGCGCGATTCCTTCTCGGCCCGGCGGGCAGCGGCAAGACGTTCCGCTGCCTCGAGGAGATTCGCGCGGAGTTGCGGCGCGAACCGGCGGGCGTGCCGCTGGTGTTGCTCGCGCCGAAGCAGGCGACGTTTCAGCTCGAACGCCAGTTGTTGGGGGAGGGGTCGCTCTCGGGCTACACGCGGCTGTCGATCGTTTCGTTCGAGCGGCTGGCGCAATTTCTCATCGACGAATTTTCCGAAGCGCCGGCGAAGCTGTTGCCCGAGGATGGGCGCTTGATGGTGTTGCGGGCGCTGCTGGCGCGGCATCACGGCGAGTTGCGGTTGTTTCGCGCGACGGCGCGGCTGCCGGGGTTCGCGGCGCAGTTGAGTTTGTTGCTGCGGGATTTTCAGCGGCATCAGTTGTCGCCCGCGCGGCTGGGGACGCTGGCGGAGGTGCTCGGGGATTCCCTCGGGGACAAGCTGCACGATTTCGGCGTGGTGCTGCGGGCGTATGAGCAATGGCTGCGCGAACACGGTCTGCGCGACGGCAACGAGGTGCTGGCGGTGGCGACGGAAATTTTGCGCGAGGTGGCGACGGAAGCGCGGCGCGCGGGCGAGGCCGCGCCGGTGCGGTTGGCGGGCTTGTGGCTCGATGGTTTCGCGGAGATGACGCCGCAGGAATTGGATTTGCTCGCGGCGCTCGCGCCGTTCTGCGAGCGGGCGACGTTGGCGTTTTGTCTTGAGGGGCAGCCGATTGACGAGCCGGGCTGGCTCTCGACGTGGTCGGTGGTGGCGCAGACGTTTCGCGCGTGTCACGCGCGGCTCGCGGGCGTCGCGGGCTGCGACGTGGTGGTCGAGGAACTGGGGCGCGTGACGGAACGCGGGCGGTTCGCGCGGCGTCCGGTGCTGGCGCATTTGGAGCGGTGCTGGTCGTCGCCGCGCGCGTACATCGCGCCGGAGGAAAACGCGGCGGCATCGGGGCAGGCGCAGTTGGCGTTCGCGGCGCAGCTCGATGACGACACATTGCGCGTTTTCGTTTGTCACGATCCCGAGGCGGAGGCGGTGCTGGCGGCGCGGGAGATTTTGGCGCACGTGCGCGGCGGCGGGCGGTATCGGGATTGCGCGGTGCTGGTGCGGCAGTTGCGCGGGTACGATCGCGTGCTGCGGCGGGTGTTCACGCGCTACGAGATTCCGTACTTTTTGGATCAGCGCGAATCGGTGGCGCATCATCCGCTGGCGGAGTTGACGCGGTTCGCGCTGCGCGTGGCGGCGTTCGGCTGGCGGCGCGAGGATTGGTTTGGCGCCCTGAAAACGGGGCTGACGGGGGTGAGCGACAGCGAGATCGATTGGCTCGAGAATCTCGCGCTGGAACACGGGTGGGAGGGAAGGGCGTGGAGGGAGGGAATGGGGGGAAGGCAAAAGGAAAAAGGTAAAAGGCAAAAGGAAGAAGCGGCGGGCTTGGACGGAAGGCAAAAGGAAAAAGGTGAAAGGCAAAAGGAAGAAGCGGGCGCGGAGGGAAGCTCAAAGCCCAAAGTTCAAAGCTCAAAATTGGAGGGCGTGGGGCGCGGAGGGGAGGAGATTTCAAATTTGCAATTTGAGATTTCAGATGCAGACAAGACTTCCGATGAAGGCCGGATTTCGGAGGCGCGGGGTGCTGCGGTGGGTGCGCGGGCGGAGGGGTTGCGGGGGCGGTTGGTGGGGCCGTTTGCGCGGCTCGAGGATCGCGTGGGGGCGCGGGTTTCGGGGCGCGTGTTGGCGGAGGCGTTGCGGGAGTTTTGGGGGACACTTGGCGTCGGCGCGGCGCTGGAGAAATGGAGCGTGGCGGCGGTGGCGCATCCGAAATTTCAGATCGACGAGGCAATGCACTCGACGGTGTGGCGGCAGATGACGGCGTGGGTGGAGAATCTGGAGTTGGCGTTCGGCGACGAGGCGATGCCGCTGCGCGAGTGGCTGCCGATTCTGGAATCGGGGTTGGGCGGGTTGAGCGTGGGGGTGATCCCGCCCGCGCTGGATCAGGTGTTGGTGGGGACGATTGATCGCTCGCGGAATCCGGAGCTGAAACTGGCGCTGGTGCTGGGGTTGAACGAATCGGTGTTTCCCGCGCCGCCGTCGCCGGGCGTTTTGTTGACGGATGAGGAGCGGCTGGAGTTGGAGCGGCGCGAGGTTTATCTCGGGCCGAGCGCGCGGCAGCGGCTCGGGCATGAGCGGTATTTTGGGTACATCGCCTGCACGCGTTCGGGGGGGCGGCTGGTGCTGACAAGCGCGGCGGCGGATGGCGCGGGGAAGCGGTTGAATGCGTCGCCGTTTTTGGCGCAGGTGGGGAGAATGTTTCCGCGGCTGAAGGTGGCAACGGTGGGGGCGGTGGATTGGAGGGAGGCGGAGCATGCGTGCGAATTGTTCGCGCCGTTGCTGGAGTTGGATGCGGGGGAGCAGGGGAATTTGGCAGGGGAATTTGGGGCAGGAGAATGGGGGGGGAATGGAGGCGGGACTGAGAGTGGTGGGCTGGTGATGGGTACGGAGTCCCGGCTTCAGCCGGCGGGGCTTCCGGGCGGCGCGGGGGCTGGAGAAATTTCTGAGGTCGCGGGGCGTGCGAACGTCCCGCCGGCTAAAGCCGGGACTCCGTACGCGGATTCGGAATTGCAGAATGGGGAACAAGGCCGCGCACAGCGCGGCCCTACCGGCCCGGCGGCTGCGCCGTGGCGCGGGGTTGCGGGGTTGCCGGTGTTCGCGGGGTTTTTGGCGAAGGCGCGGGCGTTGCGGGATCGGTTGGGGGATGAGCCGTTGCCGGTGGAATTGATTGAGGCGTTGCTGGGGCGGGAGTTGGTGACGTCGGTGAGCAGGCTGGAGGATTTCGCGGCGTGTCCGTTCAAATTTTTCATCAGCCGCACGTTGCGCGGCGAGGAGCGGAGGGAGTTCGAGGTGGACGCGCGGTTGTCGGGGGAATTTCAACATGAGGTGATGAGTGAGTTTCACCGGCGGTTGCAGGCGCGCGGGCAGCGGTGGCGCGACGTTGAGGCGGGCGCGGCGTGGGTGTTGGTGCGGGAGATTGGCGAGGCGTTGTTGCCGGCGTTTCACGAGGGGGTTTTTCAGGCACAGGCGCGGAACGAATTTGCGGCGCGCGGTTTGATCGACGGGCTGACGAAGCTGGCGGCGGCGTTGGTGGATTGGATGCGGCAATATGAGTTTGATCCGGTCGCGGTGGAGTTGGGATTTGGTTTGAAGGAGAGCGCGCTGAAGGGTTGGCGGCTGGAGTTGGGCGCGGGGCACGCGCTGGTTTTGCGCGGGCGGATTGACCGCGTGGATGTGGCGCGCGCGGCGGGGGGCGCGGCGCTGGCGGTGATCATTGATTACAAATCGAGCGCGCGGAATTTCGATGAGCTGCATTTGCAGCACGGGCTGGATTTGCAGTTGCCGGCTTATCTGAACGCGCTGCGAAAAACGGGCGGCCTCGAGGCGGCGCTGGGCGTGGCGGAGGTGCGGCCGGCGGGTTTGTTTTACGTGGCGTTTCGCGGTTCGCAGGGCGCGGGGAAATCGCGCGCGGAAGTTTTGGCGGGCACGGAGGAGACGCGGCGCGCGGGGTTCAAACATCTCGGGCGGTTTGATCGCAGTGTGGTCGCGCGGTTGGACAATCGG
>JAYVOY010000388.1:0-4824 GCA_043757645.1 Verrucomicrobiota bacterium | reverse complement strand
CGAGGAAGCCCGGCTCGGTGCCGGCGAGGTCCGCGCGGCGCTGGTGGGCGAGGAGCGCGCCGTAAACGCGCAGGTCGCGCGCGAGCATTTCGAGGCGCTTTTGCAGGGCGCTGCTGCTGATGCGTCCGTCCTTCATGTCGTCGGGATCACAGTAGGCGACGCCGTAGGGCAGCGACCACGCGTAGCATTGGCGGGCGATGGTGCGGAGTTGGTCGGTGACGGTGAGTCCCTTTTCGTGCGACGCGACCAGCGTGGCGAACAGTTTGCCGGTGAATTCCTGCCAGAAGTGATCGAGGAAATTTTTCAACGCGCCGCTCAGGCTGCCGTGATAATCGGGCGTGCCGAGCACGATGGCGTCGGCGCGATGGACGCGCGCGCACAACGGCGCGTAGTGCGCGGCGGTGTAGGTGGTGTCGGGATTGAAATGCGCGAGCGGTTCCTCGGCGAGATCGAGGAAGTCCACGTCGCACCCGCCGCGGGCGAGTTCGTCGGCGAGGAAACGGAGCAGCGCGCTGGTGCTGGAATTGCGGCGCGGACTGCCGGCGACGAGCAGCACGTGGAGTTTGGGCGGGGCAATCATGCGCGCAGGCTAGCGGACGATCGTCGCCAGGCGAGCGGGATTGGCGGCGCGACGCATCGAATTCTTTGCAACTCGGATTTCACCGACAGCAGCGACGGCCAGTCCTTCATCATCGCGAGCGTCTCCGGTAAAATCGGCTCATCAGACGCAGGCTCGGATGCTGGCATACGCCAGGACTCCTACTCCCAACTCCCCTCGCGCCGCAGCAGCCGCGGCTTCCACTCCGGCCCGCCGGAGAAGCCACCGAGCTTGCCGTTCGCCGCAAGCACGCGGTGACACGGCACGAGCAGCGGCACCGGGTTTGCGCCGCACGCCGCGCCCACGGCGCGCGCGGCTTTCGCCGCGCCGATCGCGCGCGCGAGTTCGCCGTAGCTGCGCGTCGCGCCGAGCGGGATCGCGCGCAAGGCCTGCCAGACGCGTTGTTGAAAGGGTGTGCCGCACGAAAAATCCAGCGGCGGAAAAACTTTTGGCGTCCGCCCGGCGAGCAGCGCGGCGATGGCGGCACGCGTTTGCTTGAGCCACTCCTTTTGTTCGCGCGTCGCCGCGGTCGGGGCGTCCGCAGCGTGGCTTGCGGGTTCCGCGCGCCCGGGGAAATCCAGTCGCGCCAAACCGCGCGCGGAAAACGCGGCGCGGAAAACGCCGTCCACCGTTTCGATTTGCGCCCGCCACAACGGCGGGTTTTGCACCGCCTCGCGCGGGAGTTTTTTGGCTTTTGTCATAACAGAAAATCCGTGCGGCGTTCGCCCGCGCGTCAGCGTTGTCGGATGATGGCGGAAAGAATTCCGAGCACGAGCAGCAGCAGGATCGCCAACCACGCAAGGAAGCGCCACCGCGCCCGCCGCCGCTCGCAGCGCAAGGATTTCGGGACATTTTCCGACCCCGCACGATTCCGGTCGCCGCGTGATTTCATGATTTCAATCCGTGCCCGCGCCCGCGCGCCGCAGCCGCAAACACGCACTTGGCGGACCGCCGCCGTCTCGGCGGCTCACAGCGTGTCCAACCCACAGCGTCCGGCGCGGCATTGATTCTTGATTCACCACTCAGTGACACATTTCAGACCCCCGGCAAAGTCCCGCGCCATTCGCGTTTGGACGCCGTGAGCCGCCTGGAAGGCGGCGGTCCGAGCGCGTCGCCACACCTCAGTGCCCGCGCATGAAGACGGAAAAAATCCCCAGCAACAGCAGCAGCAAAATCACGAACAACGCGATGAAGCGCCGCCGCGCGACGCGCTGCTCGACCCGCAGCGGCTTCAAGCCATCCACGCGGCCCACGGCGAGAAATTTGATCAACTTCGGATTGCTCGTCGGCGCCTCGGTCCGCGTGAGGAACGCGCGCGCGCGCTGCCACGCGGCGACGAGATCGTATTTACGCAGACCCTGATCGTTGAAGTGATCCTTCGTCAGCGCGGTTTCGACGCGCTTGGTGTGCTCGAGGTCCACGCGCTCGAAGACTGGTTCGGCGGGCGCGGGCGCGCGCGGCGGCTCCGGCGCGGGGCGCGGGGACTGGTGCGGCGCGGCGTTGGGGAGCGTGGCGGGACGCAGGCGGGGCCGGGGCACGCCGCGTTTCTGGGGATCGATCCGCGCGATCTGGGAGGTCAGTTCGGCGAGCCTGCGCTCCAACTCGCGCTCGCGGGCCGACAGGGGATCCAATTTTTTCTTGAACCATCCCATGGCCGGCCAGACGTCATTTGCGCAAGAGCAGCACCAGCAAAATCAGGAACGCGACCGCCGCCACCGGCCACGTGAGCGCGAAGCCGAGGCGGCACAACTCGAAGAAATTGCGCGGCCGCAGCAGCGCAGGCTCGTCGCGTCCGGGGAGCGCGGAGCCATTCGCGTCGCCGGTCTTGCCGGAGAGGATCGGCCAGCGGCTGAGGGCGGTGTTCCATTCCATGCGCGCATTTTCAATCGTGGTGAGCGCGCGGGTCAGTTCGGTGTTCCAGATTTCCTGTGTCCAGGTTTCCTCGTGCAGCGCGGAGACCTTGTCGAGCTTGTCGCGCAAATCGACGAGCGTGCGCGCCATTTGCTCCACGTCGCGCCGGCCCTTTTGTTCCGCCTCGCTGAGGAGGCCGAGGCCACGGACGAGGTGTTGGGACATTTCGGCGCGGCCGTTGAGGAACTCGGTCTGGCGGCGGCGGAATTCCTCGAGCGCGGAGCGTTCGCGTTCGACCTGCTCCTTTTGCTGGAGCAGTTCGGTGAGGCGCGACTGCGACGAGTTGATGTCGCGGTCCAGTTCCTGGCGGGTGGGCAGGGGTTTGCCCGGCGGGGGATCGTTGACGGGCATGGGGGCGGGCGAGTGAGCGACCACGCTGGCGCGGGTCGTGAGTTCGGCTTCTACGAAATCGGCGGCATCAATTTCTGAAGGCATGGGCGCAGAATAGGCACCGAATTTCCGGGGTGTAAAGAAACGGATTGGGAATGGGGGAAAAGCTCAAAGCACCAAGCTCAAAGCTCAAGGGAAACACCAAGGACCAAGCCGTCAAAAACGGCGCGAGCGACGCGACTGCGCGCGCGGTCCCGCCGCAATTGGCAATTGGCAATTGGCCCTTCCCTTGAGCTTTGAGCTTGGTTTCTTGGAACTTTTTCCGCCCGTGTTCGCTCGCGAAAATTTTTGTGCGTCACCTCACAAGTGTTCGCCCGCCAGCACATCCTTCTCCCCGAGCGGCACGGTGAACGGCTCCAGCGACATCGGCGCGTCGTGATCGAGGAATTCGCGGCAGACGCGGAAGAATTCCACGCGCGTCGTCACGCGGCGAATCTGGTGCAGAAACCGTCCCTCCGGATCGACACCCAAGCCGACGAAGTTCATGTACTTCTTCATCTTCTGCACCAGCGCGCCCTCGGGCACGCCGGCGGGCGACACGGCGTCGAAGAGTTCCTGCACGTACCGCAGCACGTCGTGCCCGCGCGCGACGAACAGCGGCTCGCCGCGCAGTTGCTGGCGGATTTGGTGGAACAGCCACGGATTGCGAATCGCCCCGCGCCCGATCATCAGGCCGCGCGCGCCGGTGGCGTGCAGCACCGCGAGCGCCTTGCGCGCGGAATGCACGTTGCCATTCGCGAGCACCGGACACGGCAACTCCGCGACGGCGCGCGCGATGAAATCGTAATGCACCTCGCTGCGATACATCTCGAGCACCGTGCGGCCGTGAACTGTCACAAGATCAATTCCGTGCCGCGCAAAAATCGGGAGCAACTCCGAGAACACCTCCGGCGTGTCGAACCCGAGGCGCGTCTTCACCGTGAAGCGCGTCGTCGTGATCGCGTCGCGCAACGCGCCGAGAATCGCGTCCACGCGCTTCGGCTCGCGCAGGAGGCCGCCGCCCGCGCATTTGCGATACACGACCGGCGCGGGGCAGCCGAGGTTCAGGTCGATGGCCGCGACGGGATGGTGCTGCAACTCGCGCGCCGTGCGCACGAGCGCCGCGATGTCGTTGCCAATCATCTGCGCCACGACGGGCCGCCCCGTGGGATTGCGCGTGATGGATTCGAGAATGGGGCGGTCGAGATTCGAGGTGCCGTGAACGCGGAAATATTCCGTGTAATAAACATCCGCCCCGCCGTACGCCGCCATCAATCGCCAGAACGGCAGATCGGTCACGTCCTGCATCGGCGCCAGCGCGAGAATCGGCGCGGGCTGCGCGAGCAGCGAGGCAAATGACGGCACCGCACTCACGCCGCGTAACCCGCGCGCACAAATTTCTGGATCACCTCGATCTCCGCGAGACCCGCGATGGTGTGGGCCTTCGCGAATTCGTGCCACTCAATGTGCAGGCCCTCGGCCTTGAGCAGATTGATTTGCTCGCGCACCTCCGCCAGCGGGATCAGCGGATCGAGGCTGCCGTGCGTGATCAGGAAGCGCTGCCGCGTCGCCGTCGGCGCGAGTTCCCTCACGAGTTGCTCGGGTTCGTAAACGTAGCCGCTGATGCCGACGAGGCCCGCCAGCGTGTGCGGATAACGCGCGCCGACCTCGATCGTCATCAGGCAACCCTGCGAAAAACCGAAGAGCGTCGTCTGCTCCGTGGGAAATCCCCGCGCGCGCAAATCATCAAGCAAACCGAACAACAACCGCCGGCTGCGCACGACGCCCGGCCCCGGTTCGCCGCTCAGATCATACCAGGAATAGCCGCTGAAATACGTGTCCGGCGCGTTGACGAGGAGGTAATTCATCGCGCGCATTTCGAGCGTGGGCGGCAGCCAGCGATAGCCGTCCATGCTGTCGCCCAAGCCGTGCAGCACCACCAGCAA
>JAYVOY010000387.1:0-4841 GCA_043757645.1 Verrucomicrobiota bacterium | reverse complement strand
CTCAGTTGGTAGAGCGTCTCGTTCGCAATGAGAAGGTCGCAGGTTCGATTCCTGTCGGCTCCACCACCGGTAAACAGCAGGCGCTGGGAGGCGCGATTTCCAAGGCTTCAAATTTTATCGCGCAACAATTTCCCCGCATCGCCGCGGGATGAAATTCATTTCGCCGAACGCGACGCGTTTGGTTTCCGGCGGCGAATCCTGGTCGCCGGGCCGGTGGGCGTGGTTGGCCAGAGGCTGCGATTTTCCTGCCATTCGACCACGAGGGCGCGAAAGGCCGCGGCGGCGGGGGAATCATCCGCGTCGGACCAAACCATCACGAGATCGACGGTGCGCTCCGGCGTAAGCGGGCGAAAGGTGAGCGGACGGCCCGCGCCGAGCGACGCGACACTGTCGGAGATGATGCCGATGCCCGCGCCGGCCTCGACGTAACTGAGCACCGTGCTGATGAGGCTCGGCGTGTGGGCGAGTCGCGGCGTGCAGCGCGCCTGGCGGCACGCGGCGAGGATGGCGTCGTGCAGGCCGACGCCTTCGCGACGCGAGAGGATGACGAGAGGTTCCTCCGCAAGGTCGCCCCAGCGCACGCGGTCCGACGCGCTGAGGTGGTGGCCCGCGGGGAACACGGCGAAGAGCGGCTCGCGGCGCAACAACAGCGTGCGGAGGCCGAGGGCGTGATGGGCCATGACGGGCCGCGTGAGGCCGATGGCGAGGCGTCCGCGGGCGACCATTTCCCAGACGCGCTCGGGCGTGCGCTCCTCGAGCACGACGGAGACGCGGGGGAAGCGGCTGCGAAATTCCTGCAACAAGCGGCCGAGAAACATCTGCGTGGGCGCGCCGATGTAGCCGAGCCGCAGTTCGCCCTCCTCGCCCGCGTGGGTGCGGCGCACGCGGCGGACGGATTCGTCGAGGCGCTCGAGCAGCCCGCCAAGCTCGTGCAGCAGCACCGCGCCGGCGGGCGTGAGGCTCACGGTGCGGCGCGTGCGGTTGAACAGCAACGCGCCGAGATACGCCTCGAGTTCCCTGACGGCGCGGCTCAACGCGGACTGCGCGACGTGCAGGCGATGACCGGCTTTGGAGAAGTTCAATTCCTCGGCGACGGCTTGAAAGTAACGCAGATGGCGCAATTCCATGGCCGCGAGACTAATCGCGGTTCGGCATGGTTCCCATGCTTAAATGTTACTTCCGTAATCAGTGCCGCGAACGCAGGCTAGCGGGGTAATCGTGAAATCCGGTAAGAACATTGTGCCCTGGACCCTTGGCTGGCTCGTGCTGATCACGGTCCTGCATGGCGCGCTCAACCTGAACTGGTTCGCGCCCGTGGCCCAGCGCGGGCCGGGGCTGAAGTTCGGCGTCGGGTTCCTGCCGGTGACGTGTCATCTCACGTGTCCGGTGACGGATTACATCCACAAAAACATTGAGGGACAGGGGTTCTTTCAGCCGATGCGGTTCAGCGGCTTTCCGGAGTTGAAGGAGATGTTCATCGGGCGTCCGCAGGATATGCCAGCCACGTTCATTCTGGCGCCGATGGCGATGGTGCTGCGTGAGCAGGGCGTGAAGATCAAGATCGTTCACCTCGGTCACCGCGATGGTTCGGCGGTGATGGTTCACAAGGATTCGGGGATTTTTCAGGTGACGGATTTGCGCGGGAAAACGGTGGCGGTGCCGGGGCGGTACGCGAATCAGCGGCTGATCATTTATCGCGAATTGCGGAAATACGGGATGACCATCAACGACTTGAAAATCGTGGAGATGCCGCCGCCGGACATGCCCGCCGCGTTGTTGTCGCGGTCGGTCGATGCGATTTCGTCGGGCGAACCGTTCATGGGCCAGACGGAACTGGATGGCTACGGGCGCGTGTTGTTTCAGGCGAAGGACGTGTGGCCGGGCTTCATCTCGTGCGTGCTGGCGGTCCACGAGGACGCGATTCGGGATCATCGCGCGGAGATTCAGCGACTCGTGAACGGCATTGCGGCGAGCGGGAAGTGGATCGATCAAAGCATGGAGCATCGGATGGATGCGGCGGAGTTTGTGGCGAAGGGCTACTACAATCAGAACCCGCGCCTGCTGCAATTTGTGCTGAGCAAACCGCCGGACCGCGTGAGTTACAGCCGGCTCAAACCGCTGCGCGCGGATTTTGAGGAGATTGAAAAACTGGGGATTGAGGCGGGCATTCTGCAAGGCACGGCGCACTTCGAGGATTACGTGGACGACACGTTCGCGCCCGAACCAGCGAGCGTGAAGGCGCAGGTGTTTGAGGTGAAGAAGTGAAAACCACCGCGAACCACGGCGGGGCGATGAGTGCTGCGGAGCGGCGGCTTCCGGCACGGCGTAATCCCCCGGGGGAAACCAACACGCCGATCTGGAGATCGGCGCTCCGCGGTTGCGCGTTTCGCCAACGCGCGTTTCGAGAATGGGGGAGGCTTTCCGTGAACCGGAGCGCCGAGCACCGGCTCGGCGCGAGCCAAGTGCAATCGCCCACGCCGAGCGGGTGCTCGGCGCTCCGATTCCCGAGGGGCCGCCGCACCACTCGAATCTCGCGGCGGCGATGCGAACGAATGCGGAGCGCCGATCTCCAGATCGGCGTGTTGCTCGCCTTGGTTCGCACCGAGCCGGTGCTCGGCGCTCCGAACGCGGAGGTGTCGAAGTGAACGCGCCCGCAACCGCAACGAAAAACGGGCGCGCGAAGCTTTTGCGGCTGTCGCTCGCGCTGCCGTTGGGTGTCGCGGCGCTGTTGCTGGCGGCGTGGCACGGGGCGGTGCGGCTTTCGGGGAGTGATCTTTTTCCGACGCCGCTGGAGGTTTTGCGCGGGTTGATCGAACTGGTGCAGCGCGGGCTGTTGCTGAAATACGTGGTGGCGTCGCTGTTTCGCGTGACGTGGGGATTCGGCTTGGCCGTGCTGGTGGGCGTGCCGGTGGGGTTGGTGCTCGGGTGGTTTCGCGTCGCGTACGCGGCGTTCAATCCGTTCATCCAAATCCTGCGGCCCATCTCGCCGATTGCGTGGATTCCCGTGGCGATTCTGTGGTTTGGGGTGAAGGACACCGCGCCGATTTTTCTAATTTTCCTCGCGAGTGTTTTTCCGATCACCGTGTCGGCGATGGCCGCAGTGCAGAACATGCAGCAGGTCTATTTGCGCGCGGCGCAGAATTTCGGGCTGTCGGGGATGCCCCTGTTTCGCCGCGTGATTTTGCCGGCGGCGCTGCCGCAAATCATCACGGGGTTGCGCATCGCCCTCGGCGTCGCGTGGTTAGTGGTCGTGGCGGCGGAGATGATCGCGGTGAACTCGGGCTTGGGCTACCTCATCATCGACGCGCGCAACGCGGGCAAGCGCTACGACCTCGTCGTGGCGGGCATGGTGATGATCGGGCTGATCGGGCTGGCGCTCGATGTGTTGATGCGGCAATTGGAGAAACTCGACGCGGTGCGCTGGGGTTATGGGCAACGCTGAACCACTGATCAAAGTCCGCGACGCGTGGATGGCTTTTCCGGGCAAGGAGGGGCAGGACATCAACGTGCTCGAACGCGTGGGCTTCGAGGTGCGCGCGGGGGAACTGGTGTGCCTCGTCGGCCCGTCGGGCTGCGGCAAATCGACGTTGCTGAATATTCTCGGCGGTTTTTTGAAGGAGACGCGCGGTGAGATTCGCGTCGAGGGCGGGCCGGTGACGGGGCCGGATCCGGGGCGCATTTTTGTGTTTCAGGAGAACGGCGTGTTTCCGTGGCTCACGGTCGCGGAGAACGTGGGCTTCGGTTTGCTCGCGCGGCCCGCGCGGGAGCGGGAGCAGCGCGTCGCGCACTATTTGCAAATGGTGGGTTTGGCCGGCTTTGCAAAATCGTATCCACGCGAACTTTCCGGCGGCATGAAGCAGCGCGTCGAGATCGCGCGCGCCCTCGCGGCGGAGGCGCGGGTGCTGTTCATGGATGAGCCGTTTGGGGCGCTGGATTTTCTCACGCGCCTGAAAATGCGCAGCGATCTGGTCCGCATCTGGCAGGCGGAGCACAAGACGATTCTCTTCGTCACGCACGACATCGAGGAGGCGGTGCAGCTTGCCGATCGCGTGCTCGTGATGAGCCGCCGTCCGGCGACGATTCAGGAGGAGGTGGTGATCGATCTGCCGCGTCCGCGCGATTTGGACGCGCCGGGTTATCTCGCGGCGCGTGATCGCATTTTCGCCATCATGGGCATGGACGCGCACGGTGGCGGGGCCGGGGAGCCGCGGTGAAACGGGGCGCGGTTTGGTGTGTGGTGCGGCGAAATCCAACACCTGATTTTTCCGAAGGCTGGCAAAGGAATTTGGGGCAAGGGAATTTTTCCAAAAAATAAATTCTTTTGCCCCAAATTCCTTTGCCATCGGTTTCCGGCGGCGCGCGATTTGCGGCAACGGCAATGGTGCAGCTCACGTTTGATCCCTTGCTGTTGCGCCGTTCGCGAAGCGCGATTTTTTCAGCGCGCGGACGACGATCACGAATGCGGCGATGAGTACGAGGCCGGTGGCGTTCTCGCGCGCGCTGGGCGGGAACACGAGGATGAAGCCCGCGTCCTTCACGAGCGCGGCGAAACTGGAAACGCAGAACGGCATCAGGAAGAGCCGGAAAATCTGCCAGCCATCAAGCTGCGTCGTGCCGCGCGCGCCGGATCGCGTGCTGATCCAGAGCGCGGTGCCGATGATGGCGCTGAGGCCGAGCGAGGTGAGCCACAGCCGCGGGCGCGGATCGAAGTGCTGGGTGACATTCACGGCCCACCAGAGGGCGTATAGCAATTAACAATAACATAGGCACATATTGGCGATAAAAAGGAAGGGATTGGCGGCGGTGGGGAGGTCTTTGCGGAGGCGGGTCTTGAGGGTGGC
>JAYVOY010000386.1:0-4845 GCA_043757645.1 Verrucomicrobiota bacterium | reverse complement strand
GGCAGAGCGTGGGGCGGGTGCTGTTTGGCGGCCAGTCGCAGGCTTTTCAGATTAACAGCCCGCCCGGTGCCAAGATTGCCACAAATGCCTTCACGGCGAGTGGGCCGGTGAATGTGAGGTTTAGTCCGTCCGGGCCGCCGACTCCCGGCAGCCGGCTGGCGATTGCCGGTTCGACCAATGGCGCGTTGGTTCTGGGTGGGAATTCGAGCTATGATTTCCCGACCGCCAGCACGTATTATCTGAGCTTTGAAAATCCGAATCCGAACGCAGCGGTAACGCTGAATTTCCGCGTGGATTTCGACAACACGGTGCCGGGGGTGACCAATACGCCGCCGCCCACGCCTGACATCAACTTCACCGCGCAGCCCGTCTCCCAGACGGTTCCCGGGGGTGCGACGGCGGCCCTATTGGTGGGTGTGTCCGGCACGGGGCCGTTCCAGTATCAATGGCGGTTCAATGGGGTGCCCATACCCGGCGAAACCAATGGCAGTGTGACGCTCGCTGGCGTCGGCCTGGCGCAGTCCGGGGGCTATGATGTGGTGGTGAGTAATCCCACCGGGTCGGTGCCGAGTTCGCTGGCGATTCTAA
The DNA here is from genome assembly GCA_043757645.1 of Verrucomicrobiota bacterium. Taxonomy (GTDB): domain Bacteria; phylum Verrucomicrobiota; class Verrucomicrobiia; order Limisphaerales; family BJHT01; genus BJHT01. The sequence goes on along the minus strand of JAYVOY010000386.1, from coordinate 4,257 downwards.
CGGTTAATGTTGCGCCGACCATCACCGTACAACCCGCGGGTGCGACCGTCGGTATTGGCGGGAATGTCGTGTTGAGTGTCATCACCACGGGCACGCCGGTGATCAAGTATCAGTGGCGGAAGAATGGTGTGGATTTGGTGAGCCAGGCGGGTCCGAATTTGACTCTAACGGGCGTGCAACCGGGCGACGCCGGAGACTATAGTGTGTTGGTGAGTAATCCCGCGGGCTTTACGACTAGTCTAACGGCGGCCTTGACGGTGGTTGTCCCGCCGCGCCTCACGACTCAGCCGGTGAGTCGGACAGTAACGATAGGTGATCCGGTGAGCTTCTCCGTCGCAGCGACGGGGGCGGGCACGTTGCATTATCAATGGTCGATCAATGGCACGAACATCGCCGGCGCGACCAATGACACGCTGACGCTTGCGCGCTTGCGAATTGACCAATCCGGCAACTACCGCGTGATAGTCACCGACGCGCTGGCGAGCACGATGAGCGACGTCGCGGCGCTCACGGTGCTTCCCGCGGCAGCACCGATAATCGTCACCCAACCACGTAGCCAGCCGGTATCGCTGGGCGGAAGTGGCAGCTTGTTCGTGAGTGCCATCGGGGTGGCGCCACTCCGGTATCAGTGGTTGCGTGACAATGGCCCGATCCCGAATGCGACGAATGCAACTTATACGACTCCCACTCTGGATACCTTGGGGAGTGCCACTTACTCGGTGGTCGTCACCAATGGACTCGGACGGGCGGCCAGTGACGGGGCGGTGGTGACGGTGGTGGGCGTGCCGGTGATCGACACGCCGTTGCAGGCGCAGACGGTTCCGGTGGGCGGCACGCTGCGGTTGAGCGTGGGGGCCAGTGGTGTGTCGTTGAGTTATATCTGGATTTTCGACGGACAATTTGTCGCCGATGCGACCAATGCGACGCTGGTGGTTACCAATGTGCAATTGACCGATGCGGGAAGCTATTCGGTGATTGTGGGCAACGCGGCTGGTTTGGCGACCAACTCGGACGCGGTCGTGACCGTTGATCCCTTGCCATTGATATTGAGCCAACCCATCAATCAATCCGTAATTCTGGGTAACCCGGTGGTTATTAGTGTGGCACTGCTTGGCCAGCCGCCCTTCAGTTACCAATGGCGGCGCAATAATGTGGATATGATCGGTGAAACCAATGTTACCTTTAGCCGCGTGGCGGCGGGTGCCGCGAGCGGGGGTGACTACTCGGTGCGGGTTCGCAACAGTTATGGAGTGGTGATGAGTTCCAACGCGACCCTGACGGTCACCGGGCCGCCGCTGACAGTGCAGCGGACGAGCGGGCAACTGTCCCTCAGTATTCCGCCGGCGGGATCGGGCTTTGTGCTCGAATACACCGATGGCTTTGGTCCCGGGCACGTGTGGACGCCGGTCACGGTGCCGAATGGTGGGGCGGGTGGTGAGGTCACGGTGCCGATTGATCTGCCGTCTGGGGCGCGCATCTATCGTCTGCGCCTGCCGTGAGGGGCGAAGCGGGGGGTGATTCAAAACGGGTGAGGTAGCGCAGACTAAGCCGTAACGATGCAGTAGGCAGGACCGCCGCCGTCTCGGCGGCTCACGGCGCGGGAAGTCCGCGAGGGCAATTCACACGCCAGTTTTTGGTTCACCATGCAGTGAACATTTTGTGCTGCGGAAACTGTGCGCCCGCGCCCCGTTTGGACGGTGGGAGCCGCCGAGACGGCGGCGGTCCGACTGCACGGTTACGGCTAAGAAGTCTGCGCCACGATCCGTGCCGCTCTCACCCACTTTTAATCACACCCGGTCGAAGATGCTCCGTCGCCGTCCCCCAATTTCCTCCGCTCCTCAACTCGAAAAAATCCGATCACCCGCGTCACCGAGGCCGGGCACGATGAAGCCGCGGGCGTTGAGTTTTTGGTCGATGGCGGCGGTGTAGATTCGTGTGCCGGGATGGTGCGACAGCACGGTTTTGATGCCCTCGGGCGCGGCGAGGAGGTTGACGATGCGCACGCGTCGGGCGCCGCGTTCCCGCAACAAATCGAGGGCGGCCACGGCGCTGCCGCCGGTGGCGAGCATCGGGTCGAGGATGATTACTTCGTGGCCGGCGACGGAGGCCGGGAGCGATTGGTGATAGGTGATCGCGCGCAATGTTTTTTCATCGCGGCGCAGACCGACGAAGCCGACGCGCGCGCCGGGTATCAGTTGCAGGATGGAGTCGAGCATCCCCAAGCCCGCGCGCAGGATCGGGACGAGCAGCACCGGACTTTTCAGTTTTGTGCCGCGGGCTTTTCCGACGGGCGTGCGGACGTTCAGTGGCTCGACCTCCAGCGTTCGCGTGGCCTCGTAAATCATCAGCGTCGCCACCTCGCTCACGAGCCGGCGGAACTCGCTGGAGGGGGTGCGGTGATCGCGCAGGCGCGTGAGGTTGTTTTGGACGAGCGGATGATTGACGACGGTGACGTGTTTCACAAGAAAGCGGTGGTTGGCTGCAAAATGATTTCGGATTTTCCGCCGTTTGCGGGGAATTACAATTTGAAGTTGTGGCGCTGGCAAAGGCGGGTTGGCCAAATCGAAGTGAGCGTGGCGCCGCCCTCAGCCGTAGCGATGCTGTAGGACCGCCGCCGTCTCGGCGGCTCCCACTGTCCAAACGGGGCGGAAGCGCGCATTTTCCACAGCCCAAAATGTTCACTGAATGGTGAACCAAAAGTGGCAGTGCGAATTGCCCGCGCGGATTTCCCACGCCAAGAGCCGCCGAGACGGCGGCGGTCCTATTTACTGCATCGTTACGGCTCAGTTCAGCCAGCCCGCGAAAAACTCCAAAAAAATATTGCCGCACGATCCCAGGGGCCGATGCTCGCGCGAAATGAATCCGACGCAAAAGCAGTTATCACGGCCCCGCCCCGCGTCGCTTGGAAGATTGCCCGTCACTCAATCCACCGCGCCGCTCCCGCGTCTGCGCTGATTTTTCACGCTCGGCATTCCCCACGCCGCCACCATGCACGCCTCCCCCACAATGGCCCGACCGACCGCTCCCAACCCTCCGCACACGCTCGCCGCGGATGTCAAGTCGTTCTATCATCTGCCGCACGGCGAGCACACGGGCAAGGCGTGTCAGGGGACGGCGTGTTTTGCGGCGTGTCATTTGAATCCCGATTTGTGGGCGCAGGCGAATGCGCAAAGTCCGCGTGTCTATTGTCTCGGCGAATGTTTCGCGGCTCCGGCGAAGGGTCAGACGAATCCGCGTCCGCCGGTGAAGGTGTTCGCGCCGCACGGCATCGTGCTCGGTCGCATCGCGGCGGGCGGCGCGCGCACACTGGCCGCGTATGAAAAGCTCGGCGGCTACGCGGCATTGCGGAAGGCGCTCGAAGGCACGCCGGAGGAAGTGCTCGCTGCGGTCGAGGCTTCGGGATTGCGCGGGCGTGGTGGAGCTGGATTTCCGGCTGGACGCAAGTGGCGCGCGGTCGCGTCGCAGCCGCCCGGCGAGAAATACGTCGTGGCCAACGCCGACGAAGGCGATGCGGGCGCTTACATTGACCGCTACCTGATGGAGGACGATCCGCACGCGCTCATCGAGGGCATGATCCTCGCGGGCTACGCGGTCGGCGCGAGCAAGGGTTACATCTACTGCCGTCTCGAATATCCGCTCGCGAACAAAGTGCTGCGCGACGCCATCGCCGAGGCGCGCGCGGCGGGCTGGCTCGGCCCGCGTGTCGGTGGCAAGAATTTCGCGTTCGAGTTGGAGGTCTATACCGGCCACGGGAGCTACGTGTGCGGCGAGGAGACTTCGCTGCTGCGCTCCATTGAGGGCAAGCGGCCCGAAGTCATGGCGCGTCCGCCGTATCCGACCGAGCGCGGGTTGTTCGACAAGCCGACGCTGCTCAACAACGTCGAGACGCTCGTCAACGTGCCGTGGATCGTCACGCACGGCGGCGACACTTACGCGAAGCTCGGCTTCTCGAAAAGCCGCGGCACCAAGGCGCTGTCACTCAACTCGCTTTTCAACCGCCCCGGCCTCTACGAAGTCGAGTTCGGCGTCACAGTGCGGCACATCATTGAGAACATCGGCGGCGGTTTGCGCGATGGCGGCAAACTCAAGGGCGTGCTCATCGGCGGGCCGATCATCGGCATCATCCCGCCACACTTGATTGATACTCCGCTTGGTTTTGAGGAACTCGCGGCCATCGGCGCGGGCGTCGGCCACGGCGGCGTGGTGGCGTTCGATGAACACACGTCCATTCCGGCGCTCGTCGAACACGTCTTTTCG
>JAYVOY010000385.1:0-4867 GCA_043757645.1 Verrucomicrobiota bacterium | reverse complement strand
AGTTGAACGGACGCGCCAACAAAGTCCAGATCGGCGACATGGGCATTGATGGCCGCATCTATCCCGTGGGCGTGCAGCCGCGCGAAGCCGGCGCGGGTGAGTTGGCACTGACGGAAGCGTGGTATCCGATTCAGGTGAAGCAAAAGGACAAGGCCGGTCGCCCGGACATGGACGCCTTTGAAACCGCCATGCGCCGCGCGAACCGCGCGAAGGGATTTTTCGTGTCGTTCGCTTACACCGAGGACGCCGAGCGGGAAGTGACACGGTTTTGGAAAGACGAGCAACGCACCATCATTCTACTCACCGTCAAGGAACTGCTGGACGGGAATTTTGCGCACAAGCTGATATGACCGCAGATGAATTCGTTAAAATTGTCAGAAGCGGTTCTGAAAAACTGCGAGTTGACGAGATTGTTCTTAAAACCGGAACGCAAGAATTTCATGGCAAAGGAATGCTCCGAATTAGTCGAGAAGAAATAAAACTCGACATGACATTGGACGAAGGTGAAAACCCTCCAGCAATACAATTTGGCGTTCATACCAAAAGCGATTATTGGAAATTGAATGGAGTTATCGAAGATGTTCTTCAATTCAAATGTGATTATATTTCTTTTGGAAATTCTCAACATTTCTTCAACTGGAATAAGTGTAAAAACGTCCTTAAATTAGATTTGAGTCCAATTGAATTGATCCCGTCAGGGTCGGATGCTCTTACCCGCGAAGAGCGTGCGCAACTTCACAAAGAACTTTTGCAAAAGAATAAAAACATTGCGAATCAAAACCGAGAAGCCGGAAACACAGAGCCGCCGACTGAAACATCGGCGTATTTCTACGCATTAATTCTAAATTATCCTGTTCCAACCCTCGCTTGTGCAGGCACTGAAATAATTGAGAAAAATCCCTATTTTGGCGAAAGACGCAGTGGAAAGCTCGATACATTGAAGGGGGAAATAGGAAATTACAATTATGCTTTCATTAAAGAAAAGGATGATGGAGACATTCACGTTCATCTGGAATCTAAGAAAGGGTATCACTCATCCAGCACACAAGAAGATTGGGACAAATTTTATGCGCTGATGCACGCACTGGCATTTATGCAAGGAATGCACGCGTGGCCTTACCGCATCGAATACTGGCGTGACGGTCAAAAAATTACGGATAGAGTTACATCTGCCCGTCGCCTTGCGCATACCGTTCACATTCCATTTCGTTTGCTGAAATTTGATTTTCAAGACGTGGTCAAAAAAACGACAACCTTTCTTGAGGTAAAGACCAAATTGAGCGAAGAAATCTTACGAATCCTCTTTCTTTTTAGAGAAGCCACCGACTATGAATTTGTGCATGGTGAAATTGCCTTAATTACTTTGTGTGTGCTTTTTGAAACTTTAGTGAACCAACTTTTTAAGGAATTAAAACTTGAGGAAAAAGTGCGTGAACTTGGAATTGAAAAAATCACCATGAAGGAAAGATTGAAGGCGGTTGCAACTCATTTTTGTTTGCCTTGGCAAGGCGATATGGAGGTTATATTCAAGACATGGCAAAAAGTCCGAGACCCTCTCATTCATGGAAACAGCCGCGCAAATCAGTCTGAAACCGAATCGAAAGATTCAATGATAGCTGAATCACAAATTGCAGGCGCAATGAACATTTTATTTCTCAAGCTGTTTGGCTACTCTGGGAAAATGTGTGCTTCGGCATTTGAAGATAAATACCGACAAATTTAAATCACTTGCTAAAGCTATCAGCGCCGTAGGCGCGACATCTTTGTAGAATCCCAGACCATAATAAATTTCAGCCCCGTCGGGGCGGCATATTTCGCCCCTGACGGGGCTATGAATTTTTGATTCGGATGCTCTACAAATATGCCAGCCCTACGGGCTTTCAAAATGGTTGCTTGTCCTCCCTCACCCAACCCTCTCCCCAAGGAGAGAGCTTTGGCGTTCGCCGCGTCTTGGGAAATACGCGCGGCTGGATTTGCCGGACGGTCAATCCCAAGACTTCAAGCGGAAACTGTTTTGACGATTTGGCCGCTGATTTGTAATCTCCCCGCACCATGCCAGAGCAAGTTCTCCTGTTTCGTGTGTTCGTGGGTGCGCCGTCGGATGTGGACGAGGCGCATGACGTGATTCGCGGCCAGATCGAGCAATGGAATCGCGACCACGGGCCGCTGTCGCGGGCGCGGGTGGAGTTCACAAACTGGCGCACGCACAGTCATCCCGCCGCCGGTGGCCGTCCGCAAGCCCTCCTGAACAAACAGGTCGTGGATCAATGCGACATCATGGTGGGCATTTTCAACGCGCGGTTTGGCTCGCCGACGGGCGTGGCGGATTCGGGAACGGAGGAGGAAATCCGTCGCAGCATCCGGCGCGGCAAGAAGGTGATGGTGTATTTTGCCAACCTGCCGACCCCGACGCGGAGCAAGGCGCGCAATGAATTTGAGCGGATCGAAAAGTTCAAGGGCAAGCTGGGGCGCCGGGCGCTCTACCACACTTATACCGACCTGACGGCGTTTGAAGGCGCCTTCCGACAGCACCTGGCGGGTGTGATGAACGAGTTATTGGCAAAACATAGATGCAAGCTAAAATAGGAACGTGAAGACAAAGAACGCACTCAATGTTTCCGGTGGAAATCTCGCCGGTGCGGAAATCCATGTCGGCGACCGAGTGAGCGTGCGTGTGAGCAAAAACGGCAAGCGCCCGGCTTCCTACCCGGAAGGCTGCATCGGCGCGAATCTGGCCAAGCGCAACTACGTGAAATATCTCGTCGAGCGTTACAACCATTACCGCGAGGCCGACGCCCGTTTTGGGCGCACTGACCGTTTTCACTATTCGGTGCTGTTCAAGAACATCGAATCCAAGTTCAAAGCACCGACTTATTTCATACCCGAACCTCGATTTCCGGAGTTGGTGGATTATTTACACGACCGAATCAACAACACGATTCTTGGTCGCGTGAACGGCAAGCGCGGGATTCCCAATTACGAATCCTTCGATGAATACGTGATGCAATACATGGAGACGACTGTGGCTGTTTAGCTCCGTTTCAGACATTCTGCATCCACGGATTTTTCTTTCCGCTCGTCGTAAAAAAAGCGGCCTTTGTTTCCGAAGGCCGCTCGCGTTTTCTGAAATTGCTTCTTACGCCGGTGGTGGCGTCGGCGGTGTTGGAGTCGGCGTCGTGCCGCCGCCTTGACCACCGCCGGTGTCCACGATGATGCGGGCGCGTTTCCACGCTTCTTTGAATCGGTTGCCAGCATCGCCGCTGTCGAATTGCACCGCGAGGTCGTCGAGGTCGCTGACTTTTTCGAGCAGGGATGCCACGTCGGTTTCCACTTCTTTCAGGAGCGCGCTGCGGTTCACAATCTGGCCGCACGGGCAATTCCCACTCGCTCTTTCGGCTCACCATTTAGTGAACATTTTGCGCTGCGGAAACTGTACGCCCGCGCCCCGTTTGGATGGTGTGAGCCGCCGAGACGGCGGCGCCACGGGGAGTCTCCAACCCACCCGCCCTTGCCGCTGGCCAGCGCAAGTTGCGCCTGGCGTTGGGCAGCAACAGCACCGTCTTTCGCCGTTGCTCAAATTGACGCGCGTCAGCAATGCGCGCCATGATGGGCGGCATGGCGCATTTTCGCTGGAGCTTGCTGGCATTCATTCTCGGCCTCGCCCCGCTCGCTCGCGGGGTGGATTTGCTGGTGCCGCCGACGGGGACAAACGCGCTGGTGAAGCTTGCGCCGGGGTTGCTGGTGACGGGGGAGCGCGCGCTGGCGAACGCGGCGGAATGGCGGGTGCGGCGCGAGGAGTTGCGGCGGCGGTGGCAGGCGTTGGTCGGGGAGTTTCCGCCGGAGCGCGCGGCATTGAAAACGGAAATTCTTGCGACGGAGGAATTGGCCGGGTTCACGCGGCAGCAGGTGCGGTATCAGATCGAGGAGGGCGTGTTCACGGATGCGTATGTGCTCACGCCGAAACCGGCGCGGGCCCAGCGCGCGGCGGTGGTGGTGTTTCATCAGACGGTGAAGACGCACCTCCGGCAGGCGGCGGGGTTGGATGAGTCGGTGCCGGAGTTGAACCACGGTCCGCAGCTCGCGCGGCGCGGGTATGTGGTGATTTGTCCGCGGTGTTTCATCTTCGATGACGGCGCGAGTTTCGCGGGCAATGTCACGCGCGTGCAAACGCGGCACCCGCGCTGGACGGGCATGGCGCGGATGGCGTTCGACGGGGTGCGCGCCGTGGATTTTTTGGAATCGCTGCCGGGCGTGGACGCGCGGCGCATCGGGGCGCTGGGGCATTCGCTGGGGGCGAAGGAGGCGCTGTTCGCGGCGGCGTTGGATGAGCGGTTTCAGGCGGTGGTTTTCAGCGAGGGCGGGATTGGGCTGAAGTTCAGCAATTGGGAGGCGCCGTGGTATCTCGGGCCGGAGATTCGCAAGGCGGGTTTCGCGCTGGAAAATCACCAGTTGCTCGCGCTCCTCGCGCCGCGCGGATTCCTGCTGCTCGCGGGGGAATCGGCGGATGGTGATCGGAGCTGGGCGTTCCTCGAGGCGGTGCGGCCGGTGTATCGACTGCTCGGCGCGGAGAAGAATCTCGGCTGGCTGAATCATCGTGCCGGGCATCGGTATCCAGCGGCGGCGCGCGCGGTGGCGGAGGAGTTTTTGGACGGGATTTTGCGGCCGTGAGAAGCGGGGGAAGGGAGAACCAAGGCGTAACGATGCAGTGGGCAGGACCGCCGCCGTCGCGGCGGCTCCGGGCGTGGGAAGGCCGCGAGGGCAATTCCCACTCGCTCTTTCGGCTCACCATTTAGTGAACATTTTGCGCTGCGGAAACTGTGCGCCCTCGCCCCGTTTGGACGCTGGGAGCCGCCGAGACGGCGGCGGT
>JAYVOY010000384.1:0-4874 GCA_043757645.1 Verrucomicrobiota bacterium | reverse complement strand
GACTTACGCCGCGCCCGACGCGTACTTTGATTTCCGCGACACCACCGCGCTGCCCGGTGCCCGCGCCCGCTGCTACCGCATCCGCTCGCTCAACCCGTGAACTCCGCCCCACAACTTGTGGGAGCCGCGGTGACGAGCCTCTAGCTTTGTAGGCGACGAGGTGACGAGCCTCTAACTTTTCCCACGCGGAAACCGCCCCACGATCCGCAGCCCCGGTTCATCCCGAGTTCCGAAATGGGAATGGGGAGCGCCCGCGGCCCGCCCCAACCATCGTGTCCCAGTTCTCACTTTCTTCTCCGCGCAAAAAAGTTGGTGGCACGAGGTTTTCGGCGAGCCGCCGAAAACGGCACGCCAGCGGCGTGCGCTCCCCGCGCCCCCCGCTACTGCAAATACGGCCCGACGACTTCCCTCCAAATCGCGTAGCCCTTCTCGTTCATGTGCAGGCGGTCCTTCAGATAAATGTCCGGCAACGGCTGCCCATCGGCGCCAAGCATCCGCGAGTGGACGTCGATGAAAACCGCGTTGCCCTGCTTGGCGCTGAACTCGCGGATCAGCGTGTTCAGCGCGCGGACTTTCTCGATCTGCGCCCAGCGCGCGGGATTGGGCGCGCTGGAGATGTAGGCGAGCTTCACGTCGGGCCGCGCGGCGCGGAGCTTGGCGACAAACGCCTGGAAATCCGCGAACACCCGCTCGGGGGTTTTGCCCGCGTTGAGGTCATTGCCGCCCGCGTAGAGCACGACCAGGCGCGGCTGATACGGCAGCACAATGCGGTCGGCGAACTCAACGGAATCGGCAATCTGCGAGCCGCCGAAACCGCGGTTGATGACCTTGTGTTCGGGAAAATCCCGCGCGAGCGATTTCCACATCCGAATGCTCGAACTGCCCACGAACACCACCGCGTTCGCCGGCGGTGGGTTCGTTTTGTCGGCGGCCTCGAACGCCCCGATTTCCTTTTCCCAGCGCGAGGCGACCGCGGGCGCGTCCTTGGCCCCCGCGGGTAGCGCGAGCGTAATTCCCAAGTGCAGCAGGCAGAGCGACAGCGCGAACCCGCGCGGGGCGAAAGCGGTTTTCATGGGCGGCACTTTGCGGCGGCGGCGCGCGCGGTTGAAGAAAAAACCGGGCGCGCGATTTCCCAGTGACGATCGTGAAGCACTGCACGGGGTGTGATTAAAAGTGGGTGAGGACGCCCAGAAACGTAGCGCAGACTTCCGTAGCGCAGACTTCCAAGTCTGCTGTATCGCCGATTTCCAAATCGGCGGGGCGTGACAAGGCCCGAGAGCGTTGGCCACGCCGACGGTCCGCAGGCTGGAAGCCGTGCGACACCGCAGCCGGGGAAGTCTGCGCTACCCACCACGTTCCATCCCCCCGCATGGATCGCGTTTGATTCTTCCCCCGGTTCCGCGCAACACTCCGCCGTTCCTGAAATTCTGTTTCCGAAAAAACTTTTCGCCATGAATCCGACCCGCCGCCAGTTCCTCCAGACCACCGCCACCGCCAGTCTCGCGTGCAGCGCCGCGCCGTTCGTGCGCGCGGCCGAGCCGGGGCGCAAGCTGCGCACCGCGCTGATTGGCTGCGGTTGGTGGGGCAAAAACATCCTCAAGGAAGGCATGGCCAGCGGCCGCGCGAAAGTCGTCGCGCTCGCCGATGTCGATGGCCACGCGCTCGAGGTCGCCGCCGAGCAGGTGACCGATCTTTCCGGCGATCAACCCAAGACCTATCGCGACTACCGCGAACTCCTCGCAAAGGAAAAACCCGAGGTCGTCATCATCTCCACGCCCGACCACTGGCACGCGTTGCAGGCGATTGCTGCCGTCAAGGCCGGCGCGCACATCTTCGTGGAAAAGCCCACCGGCCACTCCGTCAACGAAAGCCGCGCGATGGTCGCCGCCGCGCGCGCCACGGGCCGCACCGTGCAGGTCGGCCTGCACCGCCGCATCGGGCCGCATCATGTTTCCGCGATGAAATTCCTGCGCGAAGGCCACGCCGGCAAAGTCGGCATGGTGCGTCTCTTCGTGCATTACGGCGGCGGCACGGAAAACCCGAAACCCAACAGCAAGGCCCCCGCGAACATGGATTGGGATCTCTGGTGCGGCCCCGCGCCGTTGCGCCCCTTCAACACCAAATTGCATCCCGGCGGCTGGCGGCAATTCCTCGACTACGGCAACGGCCAGTTGGGCGACTGGGGCGTTCACTGGCTCGACCAAGTGATGCTCTGGACCGAGGAGAAATCCCCGCGCCGCGTCTATTCCACCGGCGGTCGCGACATCGCCGGCGCGGCGGTGCTGAACGACCGCGAACAAACCACCGACGCCCCCGATCATCAGGTGGCCGTCTATGATTTCGAGGGCTTCACCGTCTCGTGGGAACACCGCAAATTCGCCGCCAACAATGCCGAGAAACACAACGTGGGCGCTTATTTCTACGGCACCAAGGGCACGCTGCACATCGGCTGGAAGGACGGCTGGACGTTCTATCCCGCCGACGGCAAGGAGAAATCCGTCCACGTGAATTCCGAATTGCAGGAACCCGACGGCCACAACCTCAAACTCCTCTACGCGGACTTCCTCGCCGCCATCGACAGCGGCCGCAAACCCGTCGCCGACATCGAATCCGCGCACCGCTCCTCCGTGCTGCCGATGCTCGGCATGATGTCCCTCAAGCTCGGCCGCAGCCTGAACTGGGACGGCGCGAAGGAACAAATTCTCGGCGACCCCGAGGCCAACGCGCTCCTCACCCGCAAATACCGCGGGCCGTGGGAGTATCCGAAGGTGTGAAGATGGCGTGCCCGGTGCGCCGGTGAATTGGGTGGGGCCGCGTTGCCGCGCGGCCCTAAGGAAGCGCTGATTTAACCACTAATGGACACTAACCCGCACTAACCGCCCAAACCGATAGCCCTGCTTCCATTAGTGTCCATCAGTGCCAGTGAGTGGTTCCGGTGCTTTGTTCAGCGTTTCCCTAACTTTTCCCCCAACCCGCCCGCAATTTTGCGGGCAAGTTCCGGTGAAAATATTTGGGGGATGGCGTTGACTCTCACGCGCCGCCTCGTGTATTCTGGCGTGCGGTTTATGACCCCGAAGAGAAATAGTTCACACAGGGTACTTCCGTCTCCCCGTCTCTCCGTCGTCCCGCCCGAAGCGGGCAGTCCTCTGCCCGACGCCGCGTCACCTGCCCACCCACGGCGCGCACGGAGTGACGCGCCCTACCCGCGCAACCCCGGTAGGGCGGGCAGTCCTCTACCCGCCGCAGCGTGGCCTGCCAACCCACGGCGCGCACGGAGTGACGCGCCCTACCAATTCCTCTCCGATTTCGATCTCCCCGGCACGCCCTCCTTCCGCCCCACCCGGACGCCCATGACCGCCTCCCCGATGTCCTTCCGTCCCGCAGGGGCATCCTTCCGCCGCGGATGGACCTCCATCCCGCGCTCCCGGACACCATTCCCATGCGGATGGGCATCATTCCGGAATTTCTGGGCGTCCATCCCAAGTTCCCGGGCGTCCTTCCGTCGCGGATGGACCTCCTTCCGCCGCTCCCGGATGCCCATTTACGACGGAAGGACGCCCTTTTCCCGCGCCCGGACGCCAAGCTTTCGCTGCAGTCACTGAAAACTAATAACTTAAGGAAGCGCTGATTTAATCCATCTGGCATTTGGATTCGTGGCAAAACGCCTGATAATCAAGTGGCGAAAACTGCAAGCTGGCCTTTATTCAGCGTTTCCCTAACAAAATTATGCCCAAACAATACTACCTCCCAACCCCCGAAGACGGTCGCCGCACGCTCGTCCACACGCTGGATGACAATCTCCCCGGCGCTTACGCCACCAAATACAACATCCCGGCCGGTGACCTGACCGACCTGCATAACTTCCGCCTCTGGTACGATTGGTGCGCCGACGCGCTGGACTACACCCGCCAGCGCGCCCAAGGCTACACCCAATTCCGCGACGCCCTGGCTTACGGCGCGAACCACGCCAGCGGCAACCTCACCCCGCCCGTGGCCTTCGCGCTCCCGCCGTTTCCCGCCTCGGGCACGCCGCCCGTGACGATTGTCCCGGTCGCCGAGGGCTTCAAACTGATCGCCTCCATCGTCAGCCGCATCAAAAGCAACACCAAATACGAGGTGGCCGATGGCGAGGCCCTGGGCATCGAGGGCGCGCAGCAAGCCGCGCCCGACCCCGCCACCACCAAGCCGGTCGTCAAGGCCGTCATCGCGACCGGTGGGAAAGTGGAGATTCAGTGGAAGAAGGGCGGTTTCACCGGCATCCGTATCGAGGTAGACCGCGGCAACGGCCAATGGGCCTTCCTCGACATCGACACCAAGCCCCACTACGACGACCCCACCGCTCCCGCCCCCGGCACCACCGCCCTCTGGAAATACCGCGCCATCTACCTGCTGGGCGACCAAGTCTTCGGGCAATGGAGCGATGTGGCGAGCATTGCGGTGCATGGGTGAAACTCTCCGCAAACCATTGCCAACACCACCCCACCGCCCATCGACATGAAATCCCTGACTTGCAAAAAATCGCTCGCCCGCCTTCTCCTCGGTGTCATCCTCTGCGCCGGGGTGACTTTCACCCACACCGGTGTGTCGGCGGCCTCCTTCGGCCCGCTTTCCTATACCAACAATTGGTCTCGCTCCGAGTTGGGCGGGTGGCCCCCCGGTTGGGACCGGGAACGGCGCGTGGAATCCTGGACTTATGGGGTGGGGGCCGCGCAGCACTACGAGCGGGATTACGGCTGGGAGTTGGCATCCTATGCGAATGTTTACAATGGTTGGTTGGTTGCCGGGTTCCAGAAGACCGGGTACGATTCCCGTTGGGTTTGGTCCACCAACGGCCTCATCGGGGCGTGGGATACTGGTGGACACACCAACCGCTA
>JAYVOY010000383.1:0-4880 GCA_043757645.1 Verrucomicrobiota bacterium | reverse complement strand
AGTTGTTCGCGAAGCTCGCGCCGCCGGGCGTCGCGCCATAATCGGCAATGGTGGCGGGCGTTTCGCGCGAGATGTCCATCACCTCGGGCACGGACGCCTGCATCCGAAACGCGAGTTCGTATTGCTGGATGCGCGTGAGCGTCTCGGGGTTGCCGAGTTCCTTCGCCTGCAATTCGTTGAGGTCGCGCAGCGCGTCGAGCGTGTTGCGGCGCAGGTCGCGGCTCATGCCGGGCGGGTTGCTGACGTAGAGGACGGGGTCGCCCTTGGAGCGGCATTGCACGCCTTGAAAAACGGACGGCAGAAAACCGCTGCCCCAGTCGCTCTGGCCGCCGCTGGGCGCGACGCCGCTGGAGATCAACACGACGAAGCCCGGCAGATTCTCGTTTTCCGAGCCGAGTCCGTAAGTAACCCACGACCCCATCGACGTGCGGCCCTGCCGCCCGGAGCCGGTGAAGAGCAGCAACTCCGCGGGCGCATGGTTGAACTCGTCGGTCTTCATCGAGCGGATCACGCACATTTCATCCGCGATCTTGTGGAAGTTCGGCACCGCGTCGGACATCCACACGCCGCCCTTGCCGTGCTGCGTGAAGGTGCGTTTCGTGCCGAGCAATTTCGGCACCCCGGTCGTGAAGGCGAAGCGGCGGCCCTTGAGAAATTTGTCCGGGCAAACCTCGCCGTCGTGCTTCACCAACTCGGGCTTGTAATCGAAGAGGTCGAGATGCGGCGGCGCGCCGGACATGTGCAGGTAAATGACGCGCTTGACCTTCGCGGAGAAGTGCGGCTGGCGCGCGGCGAGTGGATTCGCGGCGGCGGTCGGCTCGGCGGCGGCGCTCTTGTCGCCGAGCAGCGACGCGAGCGCGATGGAGCCGAGGCTGAACTGGCCGGCGGAGCGAAGAAACGTGCGGCGGGTTTGGTGGTGGAGCGAGGCTTGGGTGACGGGGTTCATACGAGGAAAAAGTTGTGGCGGTGGGGTTGAAATTTGTCGCGGGGGTGGCGGGTGGCTTTGTGTTTAAAAAAAGAAAAGTTAGAGCCTCCTCACGTCGGCTCCTACGAGTGGGGATCAGCGTTTCATCACGACTTCATCAAGGTTGAGCAACACGTTGGCGACGGTGGTCCACGCGGCGAGGTCGGCGGTGTCGAGGCCGGCGGGCAGCGGGCCGAGCGGGTCGGTCGCCATTTTTTTCGCGGCGTCGGCGTCCTGCGCGAAGGCGGCGCGGGTCGCGTCGTGAAGTTTCACGAGACGCGCGACCTCGGTTTCCGTCGCGGGCCGCGTCAGGCAGAGGCGCACGCCGTGGCGGACGCGGTCGGCGGCGGACGCGCCGCCCTCGGCGACGAGCCGGCGCGCGAGGGCTTGGGCGGCCTCGACATAGACGGGGTCGTTGAGCGTCACGAGCGCCTGGAGCGGCGTGTTCGTGCGCGTGCGGCGGACGGTGCAGATCTCGCGGTTCGGCGCGTCGAAGGTCGCCATGCTTGGATACGGGCTCGTGCGGCGCACCTCGGTGTAGAGCGCGCGGCGGTAGCGGTCTTCGCCGGGGCTGGTATCCCAATCCATGTCGCGGCCGAACGCGGCTTTGAGGCCGAGCGGGGGACGCGGCGGGCGCACGCTCGGGCCGAGCATTTTCGGACTGAGCAAGCCGCTCACGGCGAGCGCGTGATCGCGGATGACCTCGGCGCTCATGCGCACGCGCGGCGCGCGGGCGAAGAGGCGGTTGTCGGGATCGCGCTCGAGCAACTCGGGCGTGACTTTCGAGCCTTGCCGATAGGTCGCCGACGAGACGACTTCCTTGAGAAACGCCTTCGTGTCCCAACGCAGGCGCAGCATTTCGGTCGCGAGCCAGTCGAGCATTTCGGGATGACTCGGCAATTCGCCCTGCGAGCCAAATTCCTCACTCGTGCGCACGATGCCGATGCCGAAAATCTGTTCCCACAAACGATTCGCAATCACGCGCGCGGTGAGCGGGTTTTGCTCATCGACAATCCAGCGCGCGAGCGTGAGGCGGTTGCGCGGCGCGTCCTTGGGCAGCGGATGCAGCGACACCGGGACGGCCTCGGTGACTTCATCGCCGAGGTCCTGCCAGTTGCCGCGAAGCTGAATGCGCGTCTTGCGGCGCTGGTCGCCGGTCAGCTCGCGGTTGATCGGCACCGAGCTGGGCTTGAGGTCGGCGATTTCCTTCGAGACCGCGGTGCTGCGCTCGCGCTCGGTTTTCGCCTCGGGCGCGAGCCGGCGCACGTAGTGATCGCGCAGCGCGGCCTGTTGTGCGGCGCTGCGTTGCGCCGCGGCGGTCGTGAGAATTGTGACAATCTCCGCGGGCGTGCGCGCTTGTTCCGCCGCACCGTTGTCGGCTGTCGTGCTGAGGCGGAAACAGCCGAGCGTTTGATTTCCGGGCGCGGCGTTTTGCTCAATCGTCAACGTGAGAATCGCGCCCTCGCTCACGGCGAGCGGCTTCTCCGCGATGAGCGTGAGCGTCGCGGCGTTGCCGCTGTGCGACCAACCTTTGCCCTTGTCTTGCGCGGTCAGCACCGCGTTCGCGTCCGTGCCCGCGCTCGCAATCGCGGTGGTGAATTTAATCGTCTCCGCGCCGCCGGGGCCAAGCTCGACGCTGGGCTTCGGCTGATCCTTGACCGTGCGCTCGAACGTCGCGTCGCGCACCTCGTCGAGCACACTGACTTTGAAATTCGCCAACTCCTCGGAACGCCCGTCCGTGCGGCCCCAAATCACGATCCGATCAATCGCCTGCGCGGCTTTCAAATCCACCTCCCACCACGGTTTCGCGTCGCCGGTCGCGGTGTGCGAAACGGAATTGCCCTTGAAAAAATCGCCGTCGGTTTTGCCATCAATCGCGCGTTTGGCCTCGCCGCCGAAGCCCGTGGTGCTCTGGGTCGCGGTGCCCTTGAGCGCGACGTTTTCCGCGCCGCTGAAAATTTGCACCTCGGCCAATTGCAGATGGCCCTTCGTTCCCGCGGGCAACTCGATGCGCACGTAGCGCCCGCTTGGCACCTTGCCGGACGGCGCCTTCACCGCGCCGCTGATTTGCGTGAGCGCGAATTTTCCCTTTGCGCCATTGCCCGGCCCCGAATCCGCGAGCGATTTGTCCGGGAGCGCCTCGAGCCGCACCGCGCTGAGTTTCCCCGCCGGCAGCGGCAGCGTGACGGTGTAGGTGTCCTTCGCCTGACTCTTTGCGACGAGCAACGCGCCGTCCTCGCGCGGCGTGACGGTCGCGCCGGCCTTCGATTTGGCGGTGACGGACGCGGGCTTTTGCCAATCGAGTTTCGTCGGAAAATTCTGCTCCCACTTCGCGAAACCCGTGAGCCACGCGGGCGCGGGTTGCTGGAACTTCTTTTCGAGTTCATCGCGCTCGGATTCGAGCTTCGTCTTTCGCTCCTTTTGTTCCGCGGGGAAAAATTCGAGCACGGGCGACTCGTCCTTTTTGTCGGAGTCCGCGGTGTTATTCAGGAAGGCGAAGAATTGATAATACTCCTGCTGCGAGAAGGGATCGTATTTGTGCGTGTGGCATTGGGCGCAATTGAAGGAGCTGCCCAGCCACACGGCCCACGTGGTGGCGACGCGATCGACGACGGCGGCGTTGCGCCACTCCTCGTCGTTGGTGCCGCCCTCGTTGTTCGTCATCGTGTTGCGATGAAACGCGGTGGCCTTGAGTTGATCCTCGGTCGCATTTTCGAGGAGATCGCCGGCGAGTTGCTCGATGGTGAAACGGTCGAACGGCAGATTGCGATTGAAGGCGTTGATCACGTAATCGCGGAAGGCCCAGATCACGCGCGGCGGATCGTCGGCGTAACCCGCGCTGTCCGCGTAACGCGCAAGATCGAGCCACAGCCGCGCCCAATGCTCGCCGAACGCGGGCTTCGCGAGCTGGCGATCCACGAAGGTTTCGTAGGCGTTCGCGGACTTGTCCGCGACAAACGCATCCACTTCCGCGGGCGTCGGCGGCAGGCCCGTGAGGTCGAGCGCGACGCGGCGGGCCTGCGTGAAACGATCCGCCTCGGCCTGCGGACGCAAGCCCTCGCGTTCGAGTCGCGCGAGGACGAAATGATCGAGGCCGTTGCGCGCCCAATCCTTGTTTTTCGTGACGGGAAACGCGGGCCGCACCGGCGGTTCGTAGGACCAATGCCGCGCGAATTTCGCGCCGCCCGCGACCCAGCGCTGGAGCAAATCGATTTCCGTCGCGGTGAGTTTCTTCTTCGATTTCGGCGGCGGCATCACGTCATCGGCATCGTTCGTCGTGATGCGTTTGATGAGGTCACTGGCGTCGAGTTTTCCCGGCACGATGGCCGCGTGCCCGCCGAGATCGCGCGTCGCGCCGTCGAACGTGTCGAGTCGCAGACCGCCCTTGGGGCCTTTGCGTTCCTTCTCGTCCGGCCCGTGGCAGAACCAGCATTTGCTGGAAAGAATCGGGCGAATCTCACGATTGAAATCCGGCACTCCCGAGGCCGCCGCGGGCGTGGGCGAAGGCGCGGCAGCAGCGTTGGCGGTGAGTGCGAACGGCACGACCGACGACACCGCAAACACGACCGCGCAAACAACCGCGGACGCGAACCCAAAGTGGAGACGAGGCAACATGGTCATCGGATACAGGGGAAGTGGAAGCGATTCAAACGAAACCACGAAAAGTGGTTCTGCCCAGCCGTAACGAGGCCGCAGGAGCGCCGCCGTCTCGGCGGCTCCCGGCGCGGGAAAGTCCGCGGGGGCAAATTGTCCGCGCGTTCGCCCCGTTTGGACGGGGTGAGCCGCCGGGACGGCGGCGGTCCTGCGGCCTCGTTACGGTTTAGGCGGCGGGGCGCGCGCGCGTTTTGTGGGCGCTGCGCGCCCATTCTCTGCCGCGGAGCGGCGTCGGAGAAGATTAGCCGGGGGCCAGCGAGCG
>JAYVOY010000382.1:0-4905 GCA_043757645.1 Verrucomicrobiota bacterium | reverse complement strand
TTTCGAGCAACGTCACCGCCGCGCGCGCGGCGGCCGCGCTCGCCGGGACCGGCGCGGTGGAAAAAATAAATGACCGCGCTTGGTTCACCAAAAAATCCACGAGCACCCGCGGCCCGACAACGAATCCGCCCGCCGCGCCGAGCGCCTTGCCCAGCGTGCCCATTTGAATTTCGATCCGCGACGCCACGCCCGCGGCCTCCGCCATCCCGCGCAGGTTTGCGCCGAAAAGTCCCGTGGCGTGCGCTTCATCCACCATCAACCACGCGCCGAAACGATCCTTCAATTCGACCAGTTCCCGCAGCGGTGCCGCGTCACCATCCATCGAGAACACGGACTCGGTGACGATCAGCGTGCGCCCTTTGGCCGCGCCGTCGCGGCGCGTGTCCAGCCGCCGCAGGATCGTCTCCAACGCCGCGAGATCATTGTGCGGAAACACCTGCAACTTCGCGCCGCACAGCCGCGCCGCATCCACGACGCACGCATGAACCAGCCGGTCGATGATGATCACGTCATCGCGCCCCAGCAGCGCGCTGATCGTTCCCAGCGCCGCCGCGTAGCCCGTGGAAAATGTGAGCGCCGCCTCCGCGCCCTTGAACCGCGCCAGCGCCGCCTCCAACTCGTGATGCGGCGCAAGCGAGCCGCAGATCAATCGCGACGCGCCCGCGCCCGCGCCAAACCGCTCCGTCGCGCGCAGCGCCGCCTCCTTCAACGCCGGATGATCCGCCAGCCCGAGATAATCGTTCGACGCGAAATTCAGCAGCGATTCTCCGCCGCGCGTGAGGCGCGGCCCCGGCGCTGAATCCACGCGCCGCAACTCGCGCCACAATCCGCCGTCGCGAATCGCCGCCAGCCGCCGCGTTAAATCAGCAATGAATTCGCTCATGCCGCCCACGGCGCGCGCGCCCACTGCCCGTCGATCATCACGCCGCCCACCGCGCCCGTGTGCGCGAGGCACGCTTCGTACGCCGCGCCCACGGGGCCAGCGAACGGCAGCACCGTCAAATCCGCGAACGCGCCCGGCGCCAACTCGCCCAACTCGCCCGTGCGATGCAGCGCCCGCGCCGCGTTCACTGTCACCATGCGAATCACATCTTCTGGTGCGAGCGCCGCGTACACGCGCGCAAACGCGCGCATCTCGACGAACAGATTCAACTCCACCGCGTCCGTGCCGTCGCCGCGCGGCACCGCGCGCCGCTGCGAGCGCGGGCCGGGATCGGCGAAGGGCGTGTTCGCCGTCACGAGATTTTGCACGATGAAATTCATCGACGAACTCGGGCTCGCCGGCGCGGCCAGCGTCGCAAGACTGTCGGTTCCCAAACACAGATTCACCCCGGCCAGCGCGAGTTCCTCCAGCGGAAACCGCCGGTGCCCGAAAAAATCGTGGCTGCGCGGACAATGCACCACGCTCGCGCCGCCGCGCCCGAGCCGCGCCGCATCCCCGCGCGCCAGATAATTCGCGTGAACCGCCAGCAACCGGTCACACAACAAGCCCGCGCGCTCCAGATGCTGCACCGGCGAAACCCCGCCGCAGTCCGCCATGTCGCGGCCGCTGCGCCGCAGCCAGTCGTGCATCGCGCCGCGCCCGAGCAGGAACATCTCGAACTCCTCCTCCGACTCCGCCACGTGCGTCATCACCGCCACGCCGCGCTCCCGCGCCGCAATGCCCGCGAGCCGCAGCAATTCCAGCGGCGTGGAATACGGCGCGTGCGGCGAGAGCGCCACGGTGTTGCGCCGGCCCGCGAGCGATTCCGCCTTCGCCGTCGCTTCGCCCAGAATTTGTTCCGGCGCGCGCCGGCTTTTCACGCCGGTCATTTCGAGAAATGAAATCACCCGCAGCGGCGTGGATTGCCACACGTCCGGCAGCAATTCGGGAATGGCCTCGACATCGGCGACCGTCGTCACGCCATTGCGCAACAGCATGCTCGCGCCGCCCAGCCACGACGCGGCGAAATCCGAATATTCCCACTCGGCCTTGAAGCTCGTGATCCAATTGATCCAGTCCACGAACGACCGCGGCCGCGGGATCGCGCCGCCCATCCCGGTGTAGTCGAGATGACAGTGCGCGTTGATCAAACCGGGCAGGAGAATGACCTCGCCGAGATCGATCACCTCACCGCCGGCCTGCGCCTGCAGCTCGCGCCACGGCCCGACGGCGGTGATGCGATCCCCGGAAATAAAAACCGCGCCATCGTGAATCGGCGGCCGGGAGACCGGCAGGACGATACGGGCGCGGAGCGCGAAGCGGCTCGCGGGGGGCATTACAAATCCGCTTCCTGCCGCTTGAGTTTGCCAGTGGCGGCCTCGGTGTGATTGCGGGCCTTGTACTTGTTGTGGCGCTTGCGAATCTGCTGCTCGATTTTCTTCGTCACCAAGTCGATCGCCGCGTAGAGGTCGCTCTCATGATCTTCCGCGAACAAGTCGGGTCCGGGAACCGAGACGCGCAGCGAACAACTGAACTGGCGTTCGGGGGTTTTAGTGGTGTCGTGCTTGAGCGTCACGCGCGCATGGATCGCGGTGCGGTCCAAGTGGTCCAGGTTGTCAATGCGTTGGAGGATGTGGTCCTCGATGGCCTGGGTCAGAGTGATGTTGTGTGTTGAAAGGATCAATTTCATCGCGGTCAATTTGCAACGAAGGGAAAATAAAATCCAGCCAAACTCCTCAAACCGCGAAATTAACCCGACGCGACGCGGGGTTTTTTGCACGCGCGCGGTGGGTGCTTGTCGGGGACGTTCCCCGGCGGCACCCGCCACCTACCAATCCGTCGGCTGATAATCCTTCAAGAACTTGCCCCACACGTGGGTGCCCGTGTTGAAGCCCGCGATGATCGGGTCCACGATGCGCGCCGCGCCATCCACGATGTCCAGCGGCGGATGGAAGCGGTGCTCGCGCACCTTGCGCTCGGCGATTTGCACGGGGTCTTCGTCCGTCACCCAGCCCGTGTCCACCGCATTCATGTGGATGCCAGCAGCGTGATAATCCGCGGCGGACGTGCGCGTCATCATGTTCAACGCCGCCTTGGCCATGTTCGTGTGCGGATGCCGCGTGGTCTTGAACTTGCGATAAAACTGCCCCTCGACCGCCGAGAC
The DNA here is from genome assembly GCA_043757645.1 of Verrucomicrobiota bacterium. GTDB lineage: Bacteria > Verrucomicrobiota > Verrucomicrobiia > Limisphaerales > BJHT01 > BJHT01. The sequence goes on along the minus strand of JAYVOY010000382.1, from coordinate 1,819 downwards.
ATTGACGATGTGCTTGTCGCGCTCGGGCGTGCGGAGAAACAGCGGCTTCAACCGCGCGTTGAGAATGAAGGGCGCGACGGCGTTCACGAGTTGCACCTCGAGCAACTCGACCGCGGGCACCTCCGCCAGCGTCAGCCGCCAGGAATTGCGCTCGCGCAAATCCACCTGCTGCAAGTCCTGATCGAGTCGGCCCTCGGGAAACAAATCCCGCTGCGCCGCCAGTTCCTCCGGCAGCAGCGGTACCTGCGACAACGCCGCCGCGTGCGGCAATCCCGCGACTGCGGACAGCCGCGGCGGCACCGCCACCGCATCGCCCTCGGGCAGCATTTGATAGCCGCGCAGCCCCTCGTAAGCACCGAGCAAACGTGCCACCGGCGCGGGCATCGTGTGCAGCGACGCGTTCTCGCGCTCCATCATGTGCCGGTAAAAATCCGGCGGCCGCCGCACCGTCTGGCACGCGTTGTTGACAATGAAATCCAGCCGCTCCCGCGTCGCGAGCAGGTGTCGGCAGAACGCCTCGACGCTCGGCGTGTGGCGCAAATCGAGGCCGAAAATTTCCAGCCGGTGCCCCCACTCCGCAAAGTCCGGCTCCCGCGCGTAACGCGCCGCCGAGTCGCGCGGAAACCGCGTCGTCACGAGCAACGCCGCGCCCGCGCGCAGCAGCTTGATGCCGGCTTGATAACCGATCTTCACCCGCCCCCCCGTCAGCAGCGCCACGCGCCCGCGCAGGTCCGCCGTTTCCGTGCGCTTGCGAAAATTCACCGCCGCGCACGCCGGGCAAAGCTGGTCGTAGAAGTGATGAATCGCGGAAAAATCCTGTTTGCAGATGTAGCAATTCTGCGGCTCGACCGCCTCGCGGAAATCCGGCTCGTCCGCGACTTCCGTCGGTTCACCAAGCGCGGGCGGAAACACATTCGGCGTCGTGAACACCGGCGCGCGGCGCAATTTACGGATGCCCGTCTCGTGCAGCACGCTCTCGGCCCGCTGCGCCTTGGCCGCCCTGCGTTGCCGTTGCGTCGCCTTCACCAGCTTCCGCCGGTCCACCGCATCCGGCCGCGAAACTTGTCCCGCCGCGCGGAGCAGCCGCGTCCGCTCCTCCGCCGTGAGCGCGCCGAGCAACGCGCGATTCCCCACGACCGCCTCCAGCGCCTCCGCCGCCGCGCGCAACCGCGCGGCCACCGCCGCATCGTTGCCCACCGAAACGGCGGGCGGGGATGCGACTGCAACATCATTGGGCACGTGGGAATTCATGGCAAAAGCTCGACCATCACTTGCGTCCGGAAACGAGGGCGGGAAACTACGGTCCCGCCCCCGCGCGTCAAGACACCCCGGAGCCTCGGGCGAACGCGCGGACCCGTGCGGCCATTTTTCACCGGGAAAGCCCGGGAACCCGCGCGCGAAGAAAGTGGTTTCCCGCCCCTTTGAGCGGGGTGTGATTATCAGTGGGTGAGGTAGCGCAGACTTCCCCGTCTGCGGTGGCGCACGGCTTCCCGCCTGCCGACCGTCCGCGCTGCCAGCGCTCGCGGGCCTTGCCCCGCCCCGCCGATTGGGAAATCGGCGAGACCGCAGACGGGGAAGTCTGCGCTACGTTTCTGGGCGTCCTCACCCACTTTTAATCACACCCAGATGGAGGGCGGGTTAAAATCTAATGCCTTTCGGGAATTCCAGATGGCTTTGTCCCGGAGGGACTGAGGGAAAATAGCCCAGCGTTGAAACGCTGGGTGGGGCGGGCTGACGCGCGGGAGTCCCGGAGGGACGAAAGAACCCAGCACCCATTGGCCGCCGTTTTTTCTGCCGTCCCTGCGGGACTCGCTCCCCC